>NZ_DDOP01000056.1:27880-28396 GCF_002341725.1 Bradyrhizobium sp. UBA2491 | reverse complement strand
GCCCGAAGCGGAGCCGCAGCCCGAGACCGTTTCCGTGAGGCCCGATGCCGAGCCGGCGCGGCCGGTCTCACCCTGGGTGGTGGCACCGGTATCGGGCGCCGTCGCCGCAGCCCTGGTGATCGGGGTCGGCTGGTTGCTCGGCTGGCCCGCGGTGCAGCCATCGTCCGCGCCGCTGCCCAGTGCCGCAACGATCGACGAGCTCGGCACGCGTGTCAGCGCGCTGGAATCGAAAGCCAGCAGGCCCGTCGCGGCGGTGGCCGATCCTGCGGCAACGGCGCGGCTCGACGCGCTCGACAAATCGATCGCTGCGCTGCGCACCGAGCTCGCCGCAACGCGCGCGCAATCCGACAAGCTTGCCGCCGCCGTCAACGACGCGAAGGCCGCGCCGCGCGATGGTGCGGCTGCGCCCGATATCTCCGGCATCACGGCGCGCATCGACAAGGTCGAAGGCGCGGTGCAGGCGCAGGGCGCCGCGATCGCCAAGCAGGACAGCAAGATCGCCGACACCAAGGCCGA
>NZ_DDOP01000056.1:27188-27645 GCF_002341725.1 Bradyrhizobium sp. UBA2491 | reverse complement strand
GCTGCGCCGCGTGGTTGCGGCGTCGCTGCTGGACGTCGCGGTTCGCCATGGCGATCCCTATGCTTCGGCGCTGCAATCGGCGAAAGTGCTGGCCGACAATCCCGACGCGCTCAAACCGCTCGATGCGTTCGCGACGTCAGGCGTGCCGAATCCGGCGACGCTGTGCCGCGAGCTGGTCGAGATCGTGCCGAAGCTGGTGCCGCCTGCGCCGGAGGAGGCAACGACCGGCGCCGGGCTGGTCGATCGCCTGAGGGCCGGCGCGTCCACGCTGGTCCAGATCGAGCGCACCGACGGCACCGGGACCGATCGCGGCAGCATCGTCGCGCGGGTGACATCGGCCGCCGTGCATAATGATCTTGCACTCACCGTGCGCGAACTGAAATCGCTGCCGCCGGCGGATCGTACTGCCGCGCAAGCCTGGCTCGACAGGGTCGAGGCGCGCCGCGCCGCGCTCGAC
>NZ_DDOP01000056.1:2346-26967 GCF_002341725.1 Bradyrhizobium sp. UBA2491 | reverse complement strand
CGCGCCGCGCCGCGCTCGACGCATCGCGGAAATTTGCCGACAACGCCATGGCGGCGCTCGCCACCGTCAATCAATAGATTCTAGCAATGGATTGTTGATGATCCGGATCATTCTGTTCCTGCTGCTGATCGCGCTCGCTGCCGCGGGTGCGGCCTGGATGGCCGATCAGCCCGGCGATCTCGTGATGTCATGGGGCGGTTTGCGCCTGACCTCCAAGCAGCCGATGTTCCTGCTCGGCCTCGTCATCGTGGTCGCCATGATCGCGGGGATGATTCTGCGCGGGCTGTGGAATATTCCCGGGCACGTCCGCCGCGGCCAGCGCGAGCGCCGTCGCGCCCGCGGCCGTCATGCCATTACGCAAGGCCTGCTCGCGATCGGCCATGGCGACTCCTCGGCGGCGCGCACGCACGCCGAAGCGGCGCGGCGTCACGCGGCAGGCGATCCGCTGGCGCTGCTGCTGCACGCGCAATCGGCGCAGCTCGATGGCGACCGCGACGGCGCGCAGCGAGCCTTCCGCGCCATGGCCGAGCGCGCCGACACGCGGCTGCTCGGCTTGCGCGGCCTGTTCATCGAGGCGCAGCGCGCCGATGACCCGGTGGCGGCCGTGATGATTGCCGAGGAAGCCTTGAAGATGTCGCCGTCCTCGTCATGGGCCTCGCATGCGGTGCTGGGGTTCTGCTGCGCCAAGGGCGATTGGGCCGGCGCGTTGTCGATCATCGACAACAACCAGTCGGCCGGACTGATCGACAAGGCGACCTATCGGCGGCAGCGCGGCGTGTTGCTGACCGCGCGCGCGCTGGAATTCGAGACGCTCGATCGCGACCTGTCGCGCTCGAGCGCGATGGAGGCGCTGAAGCTCGCGCCGACGTTGATCCCGGCCGCCGTGCTCGCCGCCAAGTTCGAGAGCGAGGCGCATCAGGTGCGCCGCGCGATGCGCATTGTCGAGACCGCGTGGCTGGCACAGCCGCATCCCGATCTCGCCGATGCCTATTCGCATGTGCGGCTCGGCGATTCCGCGCGCCAGCGCCTGGTGCGGGTCGAGACGCTGGCGGCGAAGACCCCGGGCCATATCGAGGGCGCGCTGGCGATCGCGCGCGCCGCGATCGACGCGGCCGAATTCGGCAAGGCGCGTGCGGCGCTGGAGCAGTTCACGGCCGCGCCGACCCAGCGCGTCGCGCTGTTGATGGCCGAGATCGAGCGCACCGAGCATGGCGACAGCGGCCGGGCGCGGGCCTGGACCCTGCGGGCGGTGCGCGCGCTGCACGATCCGGCGTGGACCGCCGACGGCTACGTCTCCGACCGCTGGCGCCCGGTGTCGCCGGTCACCGGCCGCCTCGACGCCTTCCAGTGGCAGACCCCGGTGGCGGCATTGCCGTCCGACAAGGGCAGCGCGATCGAGACCTCGCCGTTCGAGGAGGCGATGCTGGCGCCGCGGCGGGTCGAGCCGCCGAGAGAGGGGACCAGCGACCGGGAGGCCGCCAAACCGCCGGAGGCAACCAAGCCGGTTGAGCCGGTGGAGGCAAAAGCGATCGAGCCGGCGACGCAGGCGATGCAGGACAACGCGCCGCTGCCGGCGGCCATCGAGGCCGGGCCGGACCCTGCCGAACCCGCGGTATCGGAGCCGGCACCCCCGCCGGCGGCCGAGGCGGCGCCACCAGCGCCCGCTCCCTTGTTCCGCTCCCGGACTGACCTGCCCAAGGACCTGACAAAGGCCGCGCCGGCGCCAATCCCGGCGGTGATCCCGATCGTCCGGGCTCCCGACGACCCCGGGGTCGACGAGGACGGCGCGGTGGACGAATTTGCGGAACAAATCGGCCCACCGAAGGCTCAGGTGGGCGGCTGGCGTGGATTTCTGGCCCGTTTGGGAAGCTAATTCGCGGTTCGGCAATCACCGTGCGGTTAAATAACCGCGCCATCCTTGCCAATCGGGGTCATGCCCGATATCAGGTGGCGCGCAAGCTCAGGCAGTTGCCGAACGGTTCGCCGCAATAGCTCAGTTGGTAGAGCACGTCATTCGTAATGACGGGGTCGGGGGTTCGAGTCCCTCTTGCGGCACCAGCTCTCAAAAATTGTCCGGCACACTCCGTATCTTTGTCGCGAGCCGCGCCCGGCGCCCAATCGCTTTTTCGCTTTACTCGAAACTAAGCATCATTTGATGGAAGGGCGGGCGCTTGCGGCAAGCGGCGCGCGCGTCAGGTTCCCGTCAGGGTGCACACATACCATCAGCTCGAAGATTTCAGTCGCAACGCCGTTCGTTGAAAGAGCTGGACCAGGCACCATGCGTCCGAGGCTATTGGGTAGTTTATGCATCGCAGCGGCCGCGCTGCCGGTCGCCATCCATTTGCGTTTCGCCATTTGGGAGGTCTGGTGCTTCGCCCTCCTCGTTGGTGTCGGCGTCTACCTGTTGAGCGAGACTTTCGGCGGGCAAGAGGTCGCGCGGAGCGAGTGAGCCATCGCGCGCTGAATCGCATTGGCTGAAGCGCCGGGCCAGATCGACCACAGTCGTACGCGCGCGTGACGCATCTCACGAAGTCCATCGCCCGACCGCGCTAGTCTCGCCGTGAGCAACGGGAGACCAACAATGCGCAAACTCATCTTGATCACGGCGATGGTGTTGGCTTCCGCCGCCGCGCAGGCCGGCGAACGAAGCCTGTCGCTGGGCGGCGCGGCGTCGCTTCCGGCCACGGCATCGAATTCGGTGGGTGCGGCCGGCAAAGTTACCGATGCGCCGGTGATGCCCGCCGTCGAAACGCCGCCGCAGTCGCCGCAGGCGCCAAAATATGTCGAGCGCGCTGCGGCGGTGGCTGCGCCGGTCCCGCAGCCGCAAGCCCAGCCGACGGCGGTGCGGCAGGCCAACGTCCAGCCGTCAATGGCGCCCGACGCCAGGCCGGCAGGCGCGTACCGGTCGAGCCATCACCGCCACGCACGGCGCTGGACCGAGGGCCGCATCATCGGCGAGCTGCATCGCCACGGGATCTACTGGTAGGCGCGCGTTCGGTTTCATCATGCCCCGGCGAGCTTTGCCGAGCATCAGCCGCTGCTTTGCATGGGGTTGTTTTCGATATTTGGCCGCGCGCATCTGCGGCAGGGAACTCGGCCACCGTCGCCCGCAGTGACTTGCCGGTCGTCGACGTCGGCATGACAAACGAAAGCGCCCCCGGATCGGATCCGGGGGCGCTTTGCGTTGAACGTGTTCGAGGCGTGGGCTGCGTTACTCGACGGTCTGCACGACGTTGCCGATCGGCCGGCCGGTTGCGATCGGCTTCTCGGTCTTCGCCATCATCGCGTCGTATTCGGGCAGCGTCTCGATCTGGGTCTTGGCCTTCATCCAGACCACCTTGTAGCCGCCTGCCTTCAGCTTGCGCAGCAGCGTCGGCAGCGCCTGCGCGGTGTGCTTCTGCAGGTCGTGCATCAGGATGATGCCCTTGTGCTCCTTGTCGAGCTTGGTCATCACATTGTTGATGACCTCGTCGGAGTTCTTGGACTTGAAGTCGTTGGAGTCGACGTCGACCGAGAACATCGCGATGTTGCGGCTGCCGAGATAGGCGGTGGTCGCCGGCGTGTGCGCCAACGCAGGGAAGCGGAAGAACGGAGCCGGGTTGCTGCCCAGCGCCAGCTTCACGGCGCTAAAGCCCTTCTCGATCTCATCCTTGGCCTGCTGCTCGGTGATCTTCTTGCTCGCCAGGTGAGCGTGCGACCAGGTGTGGGCGCCGATGGTGTGGCCGGCGGCGGCGACCTGGCGCAGGATATCAGGGTGATAGGTGGTGTGCAGGCCGATCGGGAAGAACACCGCCTTGGTGCACTCATCCGCCAGCGCCTTGAGCACGGCAGGCGTGGTCGGCCACGGACCGTCGTCGAAGGTCAGCACGACCTCATGGTCGGTCAGGAAGTCATATTGCTTGTATTGCAGGAAGCCGAAGCCGGGGCCACCCGTGGTGTCGACCACGACGGTGCGGCTGACGCCGAGCGCGTCGGGATTGTTGCATTTCGGCATGGCCGCGACGGGGGCCGGCATCGGCGCCGGCGCCGGCGCGGGGGCCGCGGCCGGAGCTGCTGCCTGGGTGGCATCGGCGCGCTTCGACAGCGCGGCGGTCGTCTCGACATCGTCCTTGGCGGCCAGTTTCGCCGCCGCCGGAAGCGGATCGGCCTTGGCCGCGGCCGTGGTTTGGGGAGGCGCCGCGTCGGCACGCGGGGAGGAGGTCCAGAACCACACGCCGGCGATCACGATCGCCGCCACAACACTGGCCAGCATCAGGCCCAACGCACTACGCATCGCTACACACTCTCTCGGGACTTAAGGACACGCCACAGCCGTAACGAGCGATTAATGCCAACAAGGTCTTAACGCGATCCCAACAAGGCGCCGGGACCGTAAGAAAAAGCGCGCTTTGCCTATGCGTGATGACCATCACAGTCTTCGGGCGCGCGCTGAAGCAGGATCGGACATCAGACAACGGGCGCCGCGATCGGTGGCGCCGATGGGAGCCGATCATGACCACCATTTTCAAAGGCCGGGTTCTTCGGGACATTTGCAGGGCCGCCGTCGCGCTGGCGGTTGCGGCGAGCATCGCGTCGCTGACCTCGAGCGCGAGCTACGCGTTCAGCGCCGAGGCGCAGCAGATGTGCACCGGTGACGCCTTCCGCCTGTGCAGCTCCGAGATTCCGAACATCCCGAAGATCACGGCGTGCATGGTCAAGAACCGCTCCCAGCTGACCAGCGGCTGCCGCGTCGTGCTGGATCGCGATCTCGCGGCCCAGCGCCGGGCCGCCGCCGAGTGATTGCAGTGCACCAATGGGCTTCGCCGCCGGCGGCGAAGCCGCAGGGCTTCTTCGCGGCACCGAAACGCTATAGAACCGGCGTTGCGTTCCTTAGAGGCTTTGAGAGATGACCCGATTTTTGTTCGCCGTGGTTTCGCTGGTTTCGCTGGTTTTGCTGACGTCGGCCGTCTCGGCACAGCAGGGGCGTGACGCCTGCTCGCGCGATGCCTCGCGGTTCTGCCGCGCCCACCTCAGCGAGGGCGATCAGGTCGTGCTCACCTGCCTCAAGGAGCATCGCAGCCGGCTCAGCAAGGCATGCCAGCAGACGCTGACGGACAACGGGCAGTAGCAGACCTAGGTACTGCTCCCCGCCGCGGTCGCGACCACCGGGATCACCTCCTTGGCGGCGCGGTCGGGGGTCTCGTCCTTCCAGCGCACCGAGCCGAACGGCCGCTCCAGCATCCGGCGCACCCGGATCGGCTCGGCGCCGATGTGGAAGTCGGCCGCCTTCTGATGCAGCTCGCGTTCGATCTGGGTGGCGCGGTTGCGCTGGCGCAGGAAATCGAGCCAGGTCGGGCAATGATAGCGCTCGGTCCAGAGTTCGGGATCGGCGATGTCGCGCGCGATCGACCAGCCATAGGCGCCGTTGCACTGCCGGCTGAGCTGCACGTCCTGCATCACGTTGTGGAAGGCGCGGGCATTGTCCTGCGCCACCCGGTACTCGATCTCGACCACCAGCGGTCCGCTGCGCCCGGTCAGTTGCAGCTGCACCTGGGGATCGGCGAGCACATCGGTCGCGTCCTCGTTGCGCGCGCCGATCGGCGGCATCCTGAGCCAGATGCCGAGCACCGGCGACAGCAGCATCAGGCCGGCGGAGATCAGCAGCGCCATCTCGACGCCGCCCACATCCGTGATGCGGCCCCAGCACCAGCTTCCGATCGCAATGCCGCCGGCGATCGAGGCCTGAAAGGCTGCCAGCGAGCGGCCGGCGACCCAGCGCGGCGCCGATAGCTGCACGCCGATATTGAACAGCGCAATGGCCAGCATCCAGACCGCGCCGGCAACCACCAATGCGGCGGCGGTGATCACCGGCTGCTTGCTGACGGCCACCGCCGCGATCGCCGCGCCCATCGTCAACGCGCAGGCGCGGATCGCGGCTTCGCCGCTGAGCCGGCTGCGGATCGCGCTGATGTTGAGCGCGCCGATCACGGCGCCCATGCCGAAGGCGCCGAGCATGATGCCGTAGGTCTGTGCGCCGCCATGCAGCAAGTCGCGCGCCACCAGCGGCATCAGCGCAGAGACCGAGCCGCCGATGATGCCGGTTACCATGGTGCGGGTCAGCACGATCCTGATCGATGGCGAATTGGTGATGTAGCGCACGCCGGAGACGATGGCGCGGTTGAGCCGCTCGCGCGGCAGCCGCGACGGCTCGCTGACGCGATTCCACAGGAACAGCACGACCAGCAGCGGCAAATACAGCACCGCATTGGCGGCGAAGGCCGCCACGGCGCCGGCGGACGCCACCACGATGCCGCCGATCGCGGGACCGAAGCTGCGCGCGATGTTGTAGCTGATGCCGTTCAGCGCGACCGCCGCGGGCAGCGTCTCCGACGGCACCTGCTCGCTGACCGAGGACTGCCAGGCCGGGCCGAACAGCGCCATGCCGCTGCCGACCACGAAGCACAGCGCGAGCAGGATGTTCGGCGTCACCAGATTGAGCCAGGCCAGCACCGTGAGCGTGGTGGCGCCGGAGAGCGCGATCATCAGCGAGACCAGCGCCACGATGCGGCGGTCATGCATGTCGGCGATGGCGCCGGCCGGCATCGAGATCAGCATCACCGGCAGCATCAGCGCGGTCTGCACCAGCGCGACCTTGTCGGCCTCGGCGGTCATCTGGGTCATCGCCCATGCGGCGCCCACGCCCTGAATCAGGATACCGAGATTGGAAAGCAGGCTGGCGAGCCAGATTCGCCTGAAGATTGAATGCTGTAACGGTGCAGTGATACTGTCGGCGCGGTCACGCGGTTCGGTCATATCCGGTTCCGGTTGGCCTGCTATGGCTTGTTGAAATGATTCCGGCTGCATCAACTGATGCCCGGCAAACGCGTGCGCTGTCCAGCGATTACGCTATGCTTGGCGGCTGTAGGACACAGCTAAAGCCCTGAAAGGCTTGGGGAAGGGGAGCAATGGCGCTGTCGCGGCGGGGGTTTTTGCAAGGGGCCGGCGCGCTGTCCCTGCTGGCTGGCCGGCTTACGGTCCCGGCGCTGGCCCAGCCAGCGCCCACTGCCGACATCCCGCCGATCCTGTTCGTGCACGGCAATGGCGATCACGCCGCGCTCTGGCTGACGACGCTGTGGCGGATGGAATCCAATGGCGTGCCGCGCGAGCGGATGGCCGCGATCAATTTCACCGATCCGCTGGCGCGCGCCGATGACAAGGTCGAGCAGGCGGGGCGCTCCTCGACCGAGGACCAGCGCCGCGCGCTCGCCGAGGCGGTCAGGGAGCTGAAACAGAACACCGGCGCCGCGCGGATCGCGCTGGTCGGCAATTCCCGCGGCGGCAACGCGATCCGAAATTTCATCAAGAATGGTGGCGGCGGCGAGATCAGTCACGCGGTGCTGTGCGGCACGCCCAATCACGGCGTCTACGCGTCGGACGACGGCCTCGGCAACGAGTTCAACGGCCGCGGCCCGTTCCTGCGCGGGCTGAACGACGGTGACAGCGAGGTGACTGTCGGCACCGCGTTCCTGACCTTGCGCAGCGACGGCCTCGATAAATATGCGCAGGCCGACGGACGCTTCATCGGCAAGCCGGGTACCCCGACCAACGTCACGACGGAAGGTCCGGCGCTGAAGGGCGCGACCAATCTGGTGCTCGGCGCGGTCGATCATCGCGAGACCGCGTATCATCCGCGCGCCTTTCGCGAGATCTACAAATTCATCGCTAGCCACGAGCCGTCGCGGATCGAGATCGCGCCGGAGCAGTCGGTGAGGTTGAGCGGCCTCGTCACCGGCACGCCCGGCGGCGTGCCGACCAACCGGCCGGTGCCGGGCGCCACGGTCGACATCTATCACGTGGCGGCGGAGACCGGCGAGCGGATCGGCGGCCCGCTGCACAGCTCGCAGACCGGCGCCGACGGCCGCTGGGGTCCGGCGCAGGTCGATCCGTCCTGGCCGCTCGAATTCGTGCTGACGTCGCCTGACGCGGTGACGACGCACATCTATCGCTCGCCGTTTCCGCGCTCCTCCGAGATCGTGCATCTGCGCGCGGCGCGGCCGCTCACGCCTGCCGATGCCGGTGCGGGCGCCATCGTGCTGATGTCGCGGCCGCGTGGCTATTTCGGATTGCCGCGCGACATCGTGCTGTTCGACGGCAAGGAGCCGGCCGACGTCAAATCCGGGGTGCCGACCGACGCGGTGACGACACTGCGGCTGGCCGCGGCCGAGATCGGCCGTCCGGTCGCCGCGATCTTCAACGCCGAGCGCATTGTGATGCGGGCCTGGCCGGCGTCGGAAAACCGGATTGCGGTTGCCGAGCTGACTTACTAGGTCTTGTGAAACGGTCCGCGCGCCTTCATGGCGCCGGGATCGCAAGGCCGGATCGGCCGATGCGTGAGGCAGGAAGCGAGGACCATGAGCATAGCCGAAGTCTACGATATCACGGTCACGCGGCGCCCCCTGGTCCCGCCGGCGCCACCGCGCGCGTCCGACGACATGGGCGCATTCGAGCGGATGCGCGTGATGCGCAACTCGCCGATCGAGACCTGGGGCCAGCGCGCCTATCAGGACGACATCGTGCAGGGCCGCTTCTTCGGCCGCTCGAGCTTCATCCTCAACACGCCGGATGCGATCCGCCATGTGCTGGTCGACAATTACGAGAACTACCACCGCACGCCGGTCGGGCTGCGCGTGCTGCGCCCGATGCTGGGCGAGGGGCTGCTGATCGCCGAAGGTCGCGCGTGGAAGCATCAGCGCCGTACGCTGGCGCCGGCGTTCACGCCGCGCGCGGTGACGACGCTCGAGCCCTACATGATCGCGGCGGTCGACGAGACCATCGCCAAGTTGAAAGGTGCAAGCGGCGGCCCGGTCGATCTGCGCGAGGTGATGCAGCGCATGACGCTGGAGATCGCCGGCCGCACCATGTTCTCGTTCGGGATGGATCGTCACGGCGCCGCGCTGCGCGACTTCGTGATGGAGTATGGCGACACGCTGGCGCGCCCGCATATGCTCGACCTGCTGCTGCCGTTGAGCTGGCCGACCCCGCAGGATTTCCGCCGCGCCCGCTTCCGCAAGCGCTGGACCGCGTTCGTCGGCCAGCTGATGGCCGAACGCCGCGCCGCCGGCAAGGATGACAATGCGCCGGCGCGCGACCTGTTCGACCTGATGGGCACCGCGCGCGATCCCGAGACCGGTGACGCCTTCACCGACGCCCAACTCGGCGACCAGGTCGCGACCATGATCCTGGCCGGCCACGAGACCACCGCGACCGCGCTGTTCTGGGCGCTCTATCTGCTTGCGCTCGATCCCGAGACCCAGGAACAATTGGCGGCAGAAGTCAGGAGCGTGGCGACATCGGGCGCGCTCGACGTCGAGCGGCTGAAATTCACCCGCGCGGTGATCGACGAAACCATGCGGCTCTATCCGCCGGCGTTCCTGATCGCGCGTGCGGCCGGCGGCCCCGATACGATCGCGGGCCGTTCGGTCAGCAAGCATGACGTGGTTCTGATCGCGCCGTGGCTGTTGCACCGGCATGAAAAGTTGTGGCGCGATCCGAATGCGTTCGTGCCGCAGCGGTTCATGACCGGAACGCCGCCCGATCGTTTCGCCTATTTGCCGTTCGGCGTCGGCGCACGGGTCTGCATCGGCGCGCATTTCGCGCTGGTCGAGGCGACGCTCGCGCTTGCCAAGATCATCGGCGCGTTCCGCGTCGCGCTCGCCGACAAGGATCCGGTGATCCCGATCGGTGTGGTGACGACCCAGCCGAACCGCTCACCGGTGTTTACGATCAAGCCGCGCTGACCTTGTGCGGCCGCTTCCAAATGCTCATCTAGAGCGAGATGAGATGAGGTTGAATCATCATCTCGCTTTGGCCTCTTGTTTGCGCATGATCTTTTCGGAAAACCGCTTCGCACTTTTCCGGATCATGCTTTAGGTGCTCACCATGAGCGATACGCAGGCCCAGTTCGCAGTTCTCAGGCAGACGACCGATCCGGCCGTCGTCGATGCGATGCAGCAGTTGATCGTCGATGGCCATGATCGCGAGCTCAATCGGATCAACGCGCTGGATTTCTCCGATCGAACCGGGCTCGATCAGGAGAAGGTGATCGCAGGCTTCCTGCATGCTTCCCGGCTCGGTCTGTTCGACATGAGTTGGAACGTGCTGTGTCCCGGGTGTGGCGGCGTGCTCGATGCCCACACCACGCTGAAGTCGTTGCGTCACGACGACTACAATTGCGCGCTGTGTGCCGTCGGCTACGAGGCTTCCGTCGACGAGCTGGTCGAGGTCGCCTTCACGGTGAGCCCGCGGGTCCGTCACATTGCCGCGCACGATCCCAACACGCTGCCGATCTGGGAATATTTCCGGCAGATGTTCTGGAGCTCGGGAATCGAGTTCGACGAGAGCTCGCTGTCGACCCTGATCAACGAGGTGACGCTGGAGGGGCTCGAGTTGCCGCCCGGCGAAAAGGCGATCCTGTCGCTCAACCTGCCCAATCAATTCGTGATCGTGTTCGAGCCGGTGACGCATTCGGCGCACTTCTTCGCCATCGAGGGCGAGCCCACCACAGAACGCCAGCAGTTCTCGATCGCATTCAACAAGTCGCATGCCCCGACCGGCACCTCGACGATGCGGCCCGGGCCGCTGCGGCTCGCGCTGGAGAATCACGCCGATGTTCGCGTGCTGCCGTCGGTGTGGGTCGCCGGCGATCCGCTGCACAAATTGCTTGGGAAGCGCAAGCCGATCCTCACCGCGAAGCGGATGCTGTCGAACCAGACCTTCCGCGACGTGTTCAAGGCCGACAACCTCACGGTCGACCAGCGGCTGAAGATCACCGCGCTGACCTTCCTGTTCACCGACCTGAAGGGCTCGACCGCGCTCTATGAGCGGGTCGGCGATCTCGCCGCATTCGATCTGGTGCGCGCGCATTTCCACGCGCTGCTCGAGATCATCGCCTCCGAGCGCGGCGCCGTCGTGAAGACGATCGGCGACGCGGTGATGGCGACCTTCATCCGGCCCGAGCATGCGTTGTCGGCGGGCCTGCGGATGCGCGCCGCGATGAAAGAGCTCAATGCCGAGCGCGGCAAGGAGGACTTGATCGTCAAGATCGGCATCCACGAGGGGCCGTGCCTCGCGGTGACGCTGAACGAGCGGCAGGATTATTTCGGCCAGACCGTGAATATCGCAGCAAGGGTACAGAGCCTGTCGACGTCGCAGGAAATCCACCTGACCCAGCCGGTGATGGAATCGGCCGAGGTCGCGGGTATTCTCGATCGCGCGGCGATCAAGCCGATCCAGAAGGAAGCCGCGCTGCGCGGCATCGCCGACAAGCTCGTGGTGTACGAGATACCGTAACCATATTGCGAAACCGTAATGCTTGCCGAAACGTAATGCCGCTGCCGGAACCCGCACGGATTGCGCGGGTTCTGTTTCCACGCCATATAGATTTCAGCACGGCGTGCCAGATTACGCCAAAAGGCTTCCAGGCTTCATTCCACAGAGAGAGCAATGCTCGACGGACTCCGCCAATTCATTGCCGATATCGTGTCCCCCGATGCACAGGCCGACCGCGCTTTCGACGATGGCGACTATCGTCTGGCGGCGACCGCGCTGTTGGTGCATGTCGTCTCGCTGGACGGTGAACCGACGGTCGCCGAGAAGCGCAAGCTGCACAGCCTGATCGAGAGCCGCTTTCAGCTCGATCCCGGCACGGCCGACAAGCTGATCGCCTCGGCGATGCGGGTCGAGGGCGAGGCTGTGGATCTCTATCACTTTACCAGCGTGATCATGCGCTCGGTGAATGAGGAAGGCCGGCTGCGCATCGTCGAGATGATGTGGGAGCTGGTCTATGCCGACGGCCAGGTCAGCGAGTTCGAGGACAATGTGGTCTGGCGCGCCGCCGATCTGCTCGGTATTTCCTCGCGCGACCGTATCGATCTCAAGCATCGGGTCGCCGAGAAGCAGGCTGCGCTGCCGAAGGGCCCCTGGGGCACCGCAGACGCGGCAATCTGACACGGTTGTGTGCGCAAGCGCGCCGACATCACAAATGACGAAATTTTAATGTCGATCGCGATCCGCTGCGATGGCAGGCGATCCCGGCTTAAAATCTGGCGTTTCATTGCCTATTCGGCGCCGCATCATTGTCGACAAGCCCATACACGGCTTGCGTCCCACCGCGTGCCTATGCTCTCGTCGCCTTGTTGAGGACCTCACCGGAATTTGCAGTAAGAGTTTGAAGTCGTGACCGAGCGTGTGACGCTGATAACCGGGGCATCGGCGGGCATAGGCACCGAACTGGCGCGCGTGTTTGCATCGAACGGCCATCGTGTGGCGCTGGTGGCGCGGCGTGCCGAGCGTTTGCAGGCGCTTGCCGCCGAGCTCGGGGCCAAGGGCTCCGCGGCGCCGATCGTCATTCCCTGCGACCTCCAGCAGACCGACGCCGGCGACCGGATCGCACAGGCCCTGACCGAGGCCGGGGTCGAGGTCGAATACCTGGTGAACAATGCCGGTTTCGGCCTGTTCGGCCTCGCGGTGACACGCGATCGCGCCGACCAGCTCGACATGATCAATGTCAACATCCGCGCGCTGACCGACCTGACGCTGCGCTTCGCCGATCAGTTGATCCGCAACCGCGGCGGTATCCTCAATCTCGGCTCGATCGCCGCGTTCCTGCCGGGACCCGGCATGGCCGTGTACTACGCCAGCAAGGCCTATGTGCTCTCGTTCTCGGAAGCATTGCGCTGTGAGCTGGCGCCGCAGGGCGTGCGCGTCACCGTGGTTTGCCCGGGACCGGTGCCGTCCGAGTTCCAGGATCGCGCTGGCTTCACCCCCGGATTCGATTCCGCTCTCCTGAATGTCACGCCTGCCGAGGTTGCCCGTCAGGCCTATCGCGGCCTGATGGCCAACAAGCGCGCCGTGCTGCCCGGCGCCTTCATCAAGCTGGTGCCATTCCTGCTCCGGTTGTTCCCGCGCTCCTTCGTCCTGATGGCGGTCGGCGGCTTCCAGCTCCGCAAGCGCTAGCCACAGCTCGCTTCACCGGAAAAGCCTCCGTCGAGCGCCGTTAAGGCTGTTTCTGGCCCGCGATTTGCTTTGCCTGGGTGTGCGCGAACTCACACGATGTTAACGACCACTTAGCTATGATCGTGCCTTACGTGCCGAAGATTCAAGCAGAGGCAATGTCGTTCCGGTCTGACCATCCCCGTGTCGTGGTGCCCTTCGCAGGCCGAAGGCCGGCCGCGATCACGCCGGTGGAGCAGATCTCGGATCAACCCGCGCTGCGGCCAGTCCTGATCGTGCTGCATCAGGAGACATCGACCCCGGGGCGGATCGGCAACGCGCTGCGGGCGCTGGGCTACCCTCTCGACATCCGCCGCCCGCGCTTTGGCGACGCGCTGCCGGAAACACTCGACGCGCATGCCGGCGCGGTGATCTTCGGCGGCCCGATGAGCGCCAACGATCCCGATGATTACGTGCGGCGTGAGATCGACTGGATCGCGGTCCCGCTGCGCGAGCAGCGTCCGTTCCTGGGCATCTGCCTCGGCGCGCAGATGCTGGCACGGCAACTCGGCGCGCGGGTCGCGCCGCATCCGCAGGGTCGCGTCGAGGTCGGTTATTACCCGGTCAGGCCGACCGAGGCGGGCCGCGCGCTCTGCCCGGACTGGCCGGCGCGGGTCTATCATTGGCATGGCGAAGGCTTTCAACTGCCCGACGGCGCCGACCTGCTCGCGACAGGCGACGATTTCCCGGTGCAGGCGTTCCGGTTCGGCAACGCCTTCGGCCTGCAATTCCATCCCGACGTGACCTACGCGATGATGCATCGCTGGACCACGCGCGGTTGCGCGCGCATGGATTCGCCGGGCGCCCAACCGGGTAATCTGCATTTCGCCGAGCGCGCCGTGCACGATGCCGCCGAGCGTGCGTGGCTGAAGCATTTCGTCGATGGCTGGATCACCCGCGTGCCGCGTGCGGTGATGCTGCAAGCCGCCGAATAGCCGCCACGCGGAATTTCACGCCGCCTTTTCATGTGCAGGGATGTGCTACTGTCGGCGGCGGCACGCGGCCCGCATCGTCGCGCGCACCAATAAGAACAACGCAAAGGGAGATCGCCGTGAGCTACGAACACATCCTCTATGAGGTCAGCGACAGGATCGCGACCATCACGCTCAATCGGCCCGACCGCATGAATGCGTGGACGGCGATCATGGAGCGCGACGTACGCCACGCGATGGATGCCGCATCCAACGACGACAATGTTCGCGTTATCATCTTGACCGGCGCGGGCCGCGGCTTCTGCGCCGGCGCCGACATGGAAGCGCTGAAGGGGATCGATCCCAACGAGGTCAGGCGCGGCGAGGGCGTCGCGTTCGACATGAACCGCCGCGCCGATTGGCAGACGCGCTACGCCTATTACCCCGCGATCAAGAAGCCCGTGATCGCGATGCTCAACGGTGCCACCGCCGGCATCGGTCTGGTCCACGCGCTGTATTGCGATTTGCGCTTCGCCGCCGACAGCGCGGTGTTCACCACGGCCTTCGCGCGCCGCGGCCTGATCGCCGAGCATGGCATCAGCTGGATGCTGCCGCGTATCGTCGGCCATGCCAACGCGCTCGATCTGTTGATGTCGGCGCGGCGCGTGTCGGCGGCGGAGGCGCTGCGCATCGGCCTCGTCAACCGGCTGTGCGCGCCGGACAAATTGCGCGAGGAAACCTATGCTTATGCCCGCGACCTTGCCGACTTCGTCTCGCCGAGCGCGATCGCGGTGATCAAGCGCCAAGTCTACGACGTGCCGTTCCAGACGCTGGCGGAAGCCACCATCGACGCCAACCGCGAGATGCAGATCGCGCTCAAGGGCAATGATTTCAGGGAAGGCGTCGCGAGCTTCGTGGAGAAGCGTCCGCCACGGTTTACGGGGACGTGAGGGGGACTGGGGCGGAGTCTGCCGAACCAGCCCGGCTTCGCCCTCCGGGCTACGCCGCGACAGCCTTCGCTTGCTCCGCTACGATGGGCTGTCCGGGCTTGCCGAGCCGAAGCTCGCGAAGCGAGCGAAGGCTGGTGGAGCCAGGCGGGATCGAACCGCCGACCTCGTCATTGCGAACGACGCGCTCTCCCAGCTGAGCTATGGCCCCATCGCGGCCGGGTAGTGCTGAGTGTCCCGGCCGACAGCAGGGCGCCATTTACAGTGCCGCCCAAGGCCAAGTCAAGAACGGCGAAACGGCTGTTTTCAGCCCGCCCTGCCGGGAACTTCCCTTGTTTGCAGGGGGATGAACCGATATCTAGCAGGGTATCCTACCTGCGAGCCCCCACCACATGCGCGCCGTCCTCGAAATCATCCTGCTCATACTGGACTTGTACGTCTATATCCTGATCGGATCGGCCATCCTGTCCTGGCTGATCGCGTTCAACGTCGTGAATACGCGCAATCAATTCGTGGCGGCGGTCGCCGAGTTTCTCTATCGCGTGACTGAGCCGCTGCTGCGGCCGATCCGGAACGTGTTGCCGAACCTCGGTGGGCTCGATATTTCGCCCATCATCCTGATCCTCATCATCTATCTGATCCAAAAACTCATCGTCTATAATGTAATGCCGCTCGTCATCGGATACTGATGGATCCCTGGCGCTATTCGACCCAGGGCATCAGCATTGCCTTGCGCGTGACGCCGCGCGGCGGCCGCGACGACATCGACGGGATCGAGACGCTGGCCAATGGCCGTTCCGTGGTGAAGGTCCGGGTCCGCGCCATTGCCGAGGGCGGCGAGGCTAACCGGGCGGTGACCGAGTTATTGGCCAAGGCGCTCGGCGTGCCCAAGGCCAGGGTGAAGTTGCTGTCGGGTGCGACCTCACGGCTGAAGCAGGTGGCGGTCGATGGCGATCCGCGGCAGCTTGGCGATGCCTTGAGGAAATTGACCGGGCCGAACCGAGACACAAAGGACTGACATGACTGCCCGCATCATCGACGGAAAAGCCATCGCCGCCGAGCTTCGCGCCCGCGTCGCCGCCGAGGTCGCCCGGGTCAAGCGCGACCACCAGCTGACGCCGGGCCTCGCCGTCGTGCTGGTCGGCCATGATCCCGCGAGCGAGGTCTATGTCCGCAGCAAGCACACCCAGACCCAGGCCGCCGGCATGGCCTCGTTCGAGCACAAGCTGCCAGAAGACGTGTCGCAGGCAGATCTGCTGGCGCTGATCGCGCGGCTCAACCGCGATCCGCTGGTGCATGGCATCCTGGTGCAATTGCCGCTGCCGAAATCGCTGCACACCGAGACCATCATCAACGCGATCGACCCGGCCAAGGACGTCGATGGCCTGCATCCGAACAATGCCGGCCGGCTCGCCGGCGGCCAGGCGGCGCTGTCGCCCTGCACGCCGCTCGGCTGCATCATCCTGACCAAGAGCGTGCATGCCTCGCTCGAGGGCATGAACGCGATCGTGATCGGCCGTTCCAATCTTGTCGGCCGCCCGCTGGTGCAATTGCTTCTGAACGAGAACGCGACGGTGACGATCGCGCATTCGCGCTCGCGCGATCTGCCAAAGCTCTGCGCCCAGGCAGATCTGGTCTATGCCGCGGTCGGCCGGCCGGAAATGGTGCGCGGCGACTGGCTGAAGCCCGGCGCGACGGTGATCGATGTCGGCATCAACCGCATTCCGGTGCCCGGCGGCAAGCCGAAGCTGGTCGGTGACGTCGCATTCCAGGAAGCGCTCGATGTCGCCGGTGCGATCACGCCGGTGCCGGGCGGCGTCGGCCAGATGACGGTGGCGTGCCTGCTGGTGAATACGCTGCGCGCCGCCTGCGCGATTGCCGGCCTGCCCGCGCCTGCGGTGTAGCTCCTCTTACCTCGCCCCGCCTGCGGGGAGAGGTCGACATTCAAGCACAGCTTGAATGTCGGGTGAGGGGGAGCCTCCGCGGATTCCCTGCGCGCCGAATGCGTGGATAGAGCCCCTCACCCCAACCCTCTCCCCGCAAGAGCGGGGGCGAGGGAGTATTGACGGCTACGCCGTTACTTCTTCTTCGCGCGCTCGATGCCTTCGAGGATCAGCTTGCGGGCTTCTTCGGCGTCGCCCCAGCGCAGCACCTTCACCCATTTGCCCTTCTCGAGATCCTTGTAGTGCTCGAAGAAGTGCTGAATCTGTTGCAGCGTGATGTCCGGCAGGTCGCTGTAATTGTGTACCTTGTCGTAGCGCTGGGTCAGCTTCGATGACGGCACCGCGATGATCTTCTCGTCGCCGCCAGCCTCGTCTTCCATCAGCAGCACGCCGACCACGCGGACGCTCATCACGGCGCCCGGCACGATCGCGCGGGTGTTGACGATCAGCACGTCGCAGGGATCGCCGTCGCCCGACAGCGTGTGCGGAATGAAGCCGTAATTGCCGGGATAGCGCATCGGCGTGTAGAGGAAGCGGTCCACCACGAGCGTGCCGGCTTCCTTGTCCATCTCGTACTTGATGGGCTCGCCGCCGACGGCAACCTCGATGATGACGTTGACGTCGTGGGGCGGGTTCTTTCCGATCGATATGGCGTCGATACGCATGGATTGCTCCGCGTGGTCTTTTGGAAGTTGAAAGCGATGTGATTTTGGTTTTGGCGCCAGCGGACGCGAAACGGCATGAAGCCCGGCCTTGAGACCGGGCATGCCCCCGCGCGCAGCGCTAAGGCTGGTTTAGCCTTGCTGCAGCTGCGAGAGAAGCAGGATTTTCAGTTGGCCCAGGCGAAAGCGACCTTGTCGAGCGACTTCGGCCCGAACCGCTCCGAGGAGCGTGCCACCATCCGGCCGCCCAGCGCGCGGTAGAACTCGGTCGCCGGCTCGTTGTCCGACAGCGCCCAGATCACCATGGTCTTGAGGCCGCTCTGCATCAGGTCGCGGCGGGCCGCGGCGAACAGCCGCCGGCCGAAGCCGAGGCCCTGGAATTCCGGGCGCAAATACAGCTCGTAGATTTCGCCTTCGAAGTGCAGGCTGCGGGCGCGGTTGCGGCCGTAATTGGCGTAGCCCGCGATCCTGTCGCCGAACACCAGCACGCTGACGCGGCTGCCCTTGCGGATCGCGCTGTCCCACCACTGCGGGCCGCGGCGGTTGATCAGCTTTTCGAGTTCGGCGCCGGGAATGATGCCCTGGTACGCCGAGCGCCAGGCTTCGTCATGGGTAGACGCCACCGAGGCTGCGTCTGCAGCTTTGGCCGGCCGGACCTCGATTAGCGTTGTGCTCATGCATGTAATCAAAGCAAGTCAGAGGGCCGCCTTCAAGGTCCATCGTTAATTATCGGTTAACCTGTGGATTTTTTGCATCAGTGCCATGAAAACTTGTACCGAAAGAGGACACTGGCCCGGCTCAAACGGCTGGCCGCCGATCCGGTGCTGTGTACAGCATGGATCGCGTGCGCTCCATGACAAGGCCATCGCTCGAAAAATGCCCTCCGCGTCTGATTCGCCGACGGAATTTCGCCCGCCAATCCGGCTCCGGTGGCGCTGCTTCGATTTCGTCATGTCTGTACGACCGCGGTGGATTTTCGCGCGCACCCCATCTATGGCGGTACTGGTGCGCGCCGAAGCTGGCCTGATGACGAGCGGATCGCGATGACGCTCTACTTCCTGATCAAATACCTGCATGTGCTCGGCGCCATCGTGATCCTCGGCACCGGGACCGGCATCGCCTTCTTCATGCTGGCGGCGCATCGCACGGGCAATGCCGCGTTCATCGCGCGCACCGCGGCGACCGTCGTGATCGCGGACATGATCTTCACGCTCAGCGCCGTATTGCTGCAACCGGTCAGCGGCGGGCTGCTGATGATGCTGTCGGCAACAGGCCTGACCGAACGCTGGCTGCTGGTGTCGCTGGCGCTCTACGCGCTGGCCGGCGCCTTCTGGGTTCCCGTCATCTTCATGCAGATGGAGATGCGCGACCTCGCGCAGGCGGCTGTCGACAAAGGCCTTCCGCTGCCGCCGCGCTACCATGCGCTGTTTCGTCGCTGGTTCCTGTTCGGGATTCCCGGCTTCGGCTCGGTGATGATCATCCTGTGGCTGATGATTGCGAAGCCTTTTTGAAGCATGATCCGGTACCTATGAGTGACAAAGCATCACACAACATCCTCGTGCTCGGTGCCTCGGGCCTGATCGGCCGTTACCTCACCGACGATCTGAGGGCGCGCGGCTTTCGCGTGATCGGGATCGCGCGGCATTTCGCGCCGGCCCAGAAGATCAGCCCGGCCGATCTCGAACTGCCGCTGATGGCGATGGATGCCGCTGATCTGACGCAGCTTCTGCGCACGCATGAGATCGATGTCGTCGTCAACTGCCTCGGCGTGCTGCAGGATGGCCCCGGCAGCGACACGGGCGCGGTGCATCGCGACTTCGTCGCGCGGCTGCTCCAGGCGATCCACGACAGCCGCCGCGCCGTCCGTCTGGTGCACATCTCGATTCCCGGTACTGCCGATGAGGATCGCACCGCCTTCAGCACCACCAAGCGCGAAGCCGAACGGCTGATCGCGGCATCGGGGATCGCCCATGCGATCCTCCGCCCGGGCTTTGTCATCGCGCCTTCGGCCTATGGCGGCAGCGCCATGCTGCGCGCGCTGGCGGCGCTGCCGGTCGATTTGCCGGCCGCCGAGGCCGCGACGCCGTTCCAGCCGGTCGCGGTCGAGAACATCGCCGCGACCATCGCCTGGCTCGCGGCGCGCGAGATCGCCGACGAGCGCGTGCGCTCGGTGACATGGGACCTGATGCAGCCGCAGCCGATCTCGCTCGGCGGCGTCATCGCGCAGTTTCGCTGGGCGTTTGGCACGTCAAAGCAGTTTCGTATCGTATCGCCGTCGTTCCTGATCGATTTCGGCGCCCGTCTCGGCGATCTCACGAGCCGGCTCGGCTGGATGCCGCCGATGCGCTCCAATGCGATCGCCGAGCTGCGCCGCGGCGTCAGCGGCGATCCCGTGGCCTGGATGGCAGCGACCGGCATCGTGCCGACAACGATCGCGCAAGTGGTCGGCAGCCGACCCGCGACCATCCAGGACAAATGGTTCGCGCGGCTGTTCCTGATCAAGGCGCTGATCTTCGCGAGCCTCGTGCTGTTCTGGGTTGCTTCCGGCTTCATCGCGCTGGTCATCTCCTATGATGCCGCCGCCGGCATCCTGAGCGCGCATCATTTCCCGCCGGCTCTGGTCGGACCGGTGACGGTCGTGACCAGCCTGATGGACATGAGCATCGGCGTGCTGATCGCGATCCGCCGTACCGCCGCGTTCGGTCTTTTCGCGGGCATCGTCGCTTCGCTCGGCTACATGGCGGGATCGGCGATCCTGACGCCCGACCTCTGGATCGAGCCGCTCGGCGCGTTGGTGAAGACCGGGCCGGCGATCGTGCTGATGCTGGTGGCGCTACTGATGCTGGACAATCGATGAAGAGCTGGCCCGACGACGACGTGATCCTCTACGACGGCGTCTGCATCTTCTGCTCGCGCTGGGTCCGCTTCGTCATCGCCCGCGACACGGCCCGCCGCTTCCGCTTCACGCCGATCCAGTCCGACTACGGTACGCGGCTGGCGAGGACCTTCGGTATCGATCCCGATGATCCCGACACCAACGCCGTGGTCCATGGCGGCATCGCCTGGACGAAGTCGGACGCGGCGCTGACGGTGCTGAGCCATCTCCCCGGCTGGCGCTGGACCCGTGCGCTGTTCGCGGTGCCACAACCGCTGCGCGACGCCGTCTACAGCCTCGTCGCCCGCAACCGCTATCGGATCTTCGGGAAGTATGAGACGTGCTTCGTGCCGGATGCGGATATGCGGGCGAGGGTGCTGGAGCGAAATGAGAAGGGGACAAACGGTGGCGTTGATCAAGAGGTTCGATGAGAGATACATGGAGAGAAATTCCATCCACGACGGAATCGAGGCGCGCTATTCGATTTTCGAACGTGACGGAAGAAGTTTCCTTCAAATTGACACGTATGGTCGAGCATCCCGCGAAATGCCGGAGAAGAAGAGCCAATCAATCCAGCTAGATCGCGATTCCGGATTGGAGCTACTCAAGATTCTGAAGCGAGCGTTCCACGTCGACTGACATCCACCACTTCCCTCGCCGCCCGTTCCCCCGAATCCCGCGCGCCATGCGCGGTCGAGAAGAAATGTGGCGACGTGGCTTCTCCCGCGAAGAACAGCCGGCCGTCGACCGGGGCTGCCAGCATGGCGCGCTTGCCGGCATGGCCGGGCAGGGCGTGCGAGTAGGAGCCGCGGGCGAACGGGTCGTGGGCCCAGCGCGATTCGCTGAGCGGTTTCAGCTTGCGGCGGAAGTCGTTGCCGAGGAAGGAGACGATCTCGTCGATGCTGTGCGCGGCGATGGCGCCGTCGCCGGCGTCCTCGAGCGCTTGCGCAAAACGGCCGCCGAAGAAGCCTTCGATGCAGGGCTGGCCGAACGGACGGATGTGGTAGGTGCCCATCTCGGTGCGCATGGTGGCGCCGCGCAGATTGCCTTCCTTCGGTAGCGCCTCGGGTTCGGCGAGCGCCAGGGTCACCTTGTCGGCGAGGCCGAGCGGCAGGCCGCGCGCGGCATCGAGCTTGTCAGGTAACGCGGGCGAGAAGCGGATCGCCTCGATGGCGATCAGATTGGTTGGCACGGTGACGATCACCTTGTCTGCCTCCAGCGTGCCGCGCGAGGTCTCGATCCGGATGCGCTTGCCGGAATGATCGATCAGGGGGACCTCGCAGTTCAGCGCGACGGGGACCTGCTCGCCGTATGCTGCGACCAGCGCGCCATAGCCGCGCCGCACCCGCCAGTTGACGTTGCTGTCCTCATAGGCGTCGAAGTCGAGGATCGAGAGCTGGTCGAGCTCGCAGCCATTCACATAGGTCGAGATCGCATCGATCATCGGGTTCCAGCGGTTGCCGGGCTCGAGATAGCGATCGGCCGAGGCGTCCTTGCCGCTGCGTGCAGCCTCTGCGATGCGTTCGTAGAACTCGTCCATCGCCCGCATGAACGCATCACGGTCGGCCTGCGGGAATGCCTTGCCGTAGGCGCGCTCGCGCCACGGCGGCAGGTCCTTGTTGACGTCGAAGTCGAGTTGCCTGGCAATGCCGACAAAGCTGTTCTGGTCGGCTGAGTGTAGCCAGCCGCAACCGACGTCGAACACCACGTCGGGTGCGGCCTGGATCGTATGCGCGCGGCCGCCGAGGCGGTCGCGGGCTTCCAGAACGATGCTCGAGAGGCCGGTGCCCTTGAGCGCATGCGCGGCGCCGAGGCCGGCGGCGCCGGCGCCGATGATGGCGACATCGATGCTGGAAGGAAATGAGCTCATGTCCCGGCTCTAGCACGTCCGCCGCCGGGCCTGAAGCTGCCGCGTGCATGACTGTCATCGCCCGCGAAAGCGGGCGATCCAGTATTCCGGAGACGGCTGTGATTGAGCCGATGGGGCGCGGCGTACCGGGTGCCCCGGTCGCCGGGGCACGGCAGATTAGCTTACGCTACCGCTTCCTTGGCCTTTTCGGCGCGCTTGCGGTCGTTCGGATCGAGATGCTTCTTGCGCAGCCGGATCGACTTCGGCGTCACCTCGACGAGCTCGTCGTCCTCGATATAGGCGAGCGCCTTTTCGAGCGTCATCCGGATCGGCGGGGTCAGGCGCACCGCTTCGTCCTTCGAGGTGGTGCGGATGTTGGTGAGCTGCTTGCCCTTGAGCACGTTGATCTCGAGGTCATTGTCGCGGGTGTGCTCGCCGACGATCATGCCCTTGTAGACCTTCCAGCCCGGCTCGATCATCATCGGGCCGCGATCTTCCAGCTTGAACATCGCGTATGCGACCGCTTCGCCCTGGTCGTTGGAGATCAGCACGCCGTTGCGGCGGCCCTGGATCTCGCCCTTGTAGGCGGCATAGCCGTGGAAGATGCGGTTCATGATCGCGGTGCCGCGGGTGTCGGTGAGCAGTTCGCCCTGGTAGCCGATCAGGCCGCGGGTCGGCGCGTAGAACACCAGCCGCAGGCGGTTGCCGCCGGACGGGCGCATCTCGATCATCTCGGCCTTGCGCTCGCTCATCTTCTGCACGACGACGCCGGAGTGCTCCTCGTCGACGTCGATCACGACCTCCTCGATCGGCTCCTGCCAAACGCCGGCTTCGTCCTTTTGCAGCACGACGCGCGGGCGCGACACCGAGAGCTCAAAACCCTCGCGGCGCATGGTCTCGATCAGGATCGCGAGCTGCAATTCGCCGCGACCCGACACTTCCATCGAGTCCTTGTCGGCGGCTTCGACGACGCGCAGCGCGACGTTGCCTTCGGCCTCACGCAGCAGACGGTCGCGGA
The DNA here is from genome assembly GCF_002341725.1 of Bradyrhizobium sp. UBA2491. Classification (NCBI taxonomy): domain Bacteria; kingdom Pseudomonadati; phylum Pseudomonadota; class Alphaproteobacteria; order Hyphomicrobiales; family Nitrobacteraceae; genus Bradyrhizobium; species Bradyrhizobium sp. UBA2491. The sequence goes on along the minus strand of NZ_DDOP01000056.1, from coordinate 3,733 downwards.
TCATGCGGCTCGTCACCTTGTCGCCTTCGGTGCCGGCGAGCGGCGAATTGTTGACGATAAAGGACATCGACACCGTCGGCGGGTCGATCGGCTGCGCCTGCAACGGGGTGTCGACGGACGGATCGCAGAACGTATCGGCGACCGTGCCCTTGGTCAGGCCGGCAATCGCGACGATGTCGCCGGCTTCGGCTTCGTCGAGCGGCGTGCGCTCGATGCCGCGGAACGCGAGGATCTTGCTGATGCGGCCCTGCTCGATCAGCTTGCCGTCGGCGCCCAGCACCTTGACGGCCTGGTTGGGCTTGATGCTGCCCGAGGAGATGCGGCCGGTGATGATGCGGCCGAGGAAGTTGTTGGCCTCGAGGATGGTGCCGATCATCCGGAACGGACCTTGCTCGACCTGCGGCGGCGCGACGTGGCGCACGATCAGGTCGAACAGCGGCTGCATGCCGGCTTCCTTCGGTCCATCCGGGCTATCCGCCATCCAGCCCTGCTTGGCCGACCCGTAAAGGATCGGGAAGTCGAGCTGTTCTTCGCTGGCGTCGAGCGCCGCGAACAGGTCGAACACCTCGTTGATGACTTCGGTCGGCCGTGCGTCGGGGCGGTCGACCTTGTTGATGACGACGATCGGCTTCAGTCCGACCTTGAGTGCCTTGGAGACCACGAATTTGGTCTGCGGCAACGGGCCTTCGGCGGCGTCGACCAGCACCAGCGCGCCGTCCACCATGTTGAGGATGCGCTCGACCTCACCGCCGAAATCGGCGTGGCCGGGGGTGTCGACGATGTTGATGCGGATGTCTTTCCACTGCACCGAGGCGGCTTTCGCCAGAATGGTGATGCCGCGCTCACGCTCCAGATCGTTGGAGTCCATGGCGCGCTCCGCAACCTTCTGGTTTTCGCGGAAGGTGCCGGATTGCTGTAGCAGGCGGTCGACGAGGGTGGTCTTGCCGTGGTCGACGTGGGCGATGATGGCGACGTTGCGAAGGTTCATGGCTCTTCTTCTGGTCGTGCAATGGTCAGATGCGCGATCTCGCCGAACCGATTTGGCCGGCCGCTCGCTCACGTGGCCCGATCGGGGCCCGGATCACGCTCATACCCAAGAAATTTGACGGGGACGCATCACCCCAAAAAGGAAGCCGGTCAGCGGACCGGGCACCTCGTGCGTTGCGGCGCAATATAGTCAGAAAACGTCAAAAAACAACGGTTTGTTGGTCGTTTGGAGCACGATTTCGGGCCGGATCGGCGGGTTTTTGCCGGGCTCCGGAGGGATTCGGCCGGTTCCGGGAGTTCCGGCGTCCGCCGCCTGTAGCCTTTCACGTTCCGATGGAATCGGCACGGGGCTCTCGGCGTTTGTCTTGACGCGTTGTCTTCACGCGAACCGGTATCCACT
>NZ_DDOP01000056.1:0-2145 GCF_002341725.1 Bradyrhizobium sp. UBA2491 | reverse complement strand
ATCCACTTCGCTCGAAAACGCTTTAGTTCGCCGGGTTGTCCTCGCTGGGATAGACCCCGCGCAACACCTCCTCGAAATGGTCCTTGACCGCCTCGTTGCACAGGCAGGAGCGCAGACGCAGCTTGTCCGGATCTCGGATCACGATCGCGCCGCGGCGGGTCTCCAGCACGCCCTCTGCCTTGAAGTTCTGAATCACCCGGCTGGTGTAGCTGCGGCCGACGCCGAGCAGGGTCGAGAGCTGTTCATGGGTGAGCGGCACCACGCCGTTGCCATTGGTGCGCTCCATCGCCGAGATCATCCATTTCGCGGCGCGCTGCTCGATCGAGTGGATCGCGTTGCAGGCGGTCGACTGGAAGATCTGCGCCAGCATGCAGTCGGCATAGCGCGCGAAGATGTTGCGCACCGAGATCGACTTCAGCTTGGCGGCATCGAGCTTGCTGAGCGGCAGCCGCATGAATGGTCCGCCGAACTTGACGGTGATGCGGGTATAGGCCGGCAGGAATCCCTGGCTGACGATGCCGCCGACCGCGCCCTCGCGGCCGACTAGGATGGTCTCGACATCGCGCCCGTCCTCGTTGGCCACCATGAAGGAGGCGAGGCTCGGTCCGCATGGAAAATGCACGATCTGGACATCGTCGCCGGGGCTGTAGAGCAGCTCGCCGGCCTCGGCCTCGACCATTGCGAGATGCGACGATATCAGCTCGTAATCGGCGGCATTCAGCCGGCGCAGCAGATTGTTGAACGGCCGGTCATTCGTCCCGGCCAACTCGGTTCGTTTGGCAATCATTGGAAAATCCTGAAATCCCAACGCTCATCGTACCGAAAAAGTTCCCGATCTTATGTTCACTAGTGCACAGACGGCGCGGCCACGGATGTGAAAGTTTCATCGCGGGAACAGCCGGCGTGCTTTGGGCGCCGGTCGCGGGCCATCCGGCCGGACCTGATCCGGTCTCTCATCCATCATCGAAGAAATGGACGCCGAGCCATGGAATCCGCCCCCAATGCCGGGATCCCCGGCGACGTTCTCGTGGTCGAGGACGATCCGATCATCTCGCTCTATTTCGAGGACACCATCCTCGGCTTCGGCGCGCGGACGGTGCGCACCGCGGCGAACGTCGCCCGCGCGCTCGAACTGATCGCCGAGCGGGCGCCGGATTTCGCGCTGCTCGACGTCGGGCTCGTCAGGGGCGAGAAGACGTTCGTGATCGCCGAGCACCTGAACGCGATGAAGGTGCCCTTCGCATTCGTCACCGGCTATGGTGCCGAGATCCGGCTGCCGGCATCGCTCGCCGACAAGCCTCGGTTGACCAAGCCGTGTTCGAGCGAGACGCTCGAGGCGGTGCTGCGGCGCCCATTCGATTGAATTCGCCCCGGCGATCAGGGCGAGTTCGCGCGACCCGATTACACCGGCTTCGGATCAAGCGTGATCGCCCACAGTTCGGCGTCGACGCGATCGCGCAGGCTGACGGTCATCTGGCCGCTCTTGCCGTCGATCCTGACGTGGCCGAAGAACTGCATGCCGGCCGACGGCGGCAGGTTCTGGTTGGCATCGCCCGGCGCCTTGACGAACTTCACCTCGGGGCCAAACGTGTTGTCGAGCTCGTTCGGGCCGAACGTGCCGGCATGCAGCGGGCCGGAGACGAATTCCCAGAACGGGTCGAACTCCTGGAACTGGGCCTTGTTCGGGTTGTAGTAATGCGCCGCCGCATAGTGCACGTCGGCGGTCAGCCACACCGTGTTGACGATATTAGCGGTCTTGATGAAGCGCAGGATGTCGGCGATCTCGAGCTCGCGGCCGCGCGGCGGGCCGTCGCCCTGCGCGAAGGCTTCCGAGCCCTTCTTGTTGGTGGCATCGTCATAGACGATCAGCGACAGCGGCATGTCGGAGGCGATCACCTTCCAGGTCGCGCGCGAGTTGAGCAGCGCGCGTTTCAGCCAGGCCATCTGGTCGGGTCCGATGAAGTAGGCGTCGGGGCCGTAGGTCTCCTGTAGGTTCGGACCGTTGGGGCCGCGATAGCTGCGTTCGTCGAGCATGAACACGTCGAGATGCGGACCGTAGCTCAGCGTGCGATAGACGCGGCCGGGCTCGACGATGCTTTCGCGCATCGGATACATCTCGTGGAACGCCTTGGCCGCGCGCGCGGC
>NZ_DDOP01000082.1:0-4750 GCF_002341725.1 Bradyrhizobium sp. UBA2491 | reverse complement strand
ATCCTTGTAGAAGATCTCGACTTGATCCTTGGTCGTAATCGTGGGCATCGGCCGCTCTCCGCGTGTCCCGTCACGGACGCTGTTGCGGAATTCTTATTGCGGACGCCTCCCCGCGCCGAATAAATCGTTGCAAAAAATCGATCCTGCCAGGCGACCATTGCGCGGAATTTTTTGGAAAGTTTTATTTGGCTGCGTCCAGATGCCGCTGAAGACTTGCGCGCGATCAACGGACGGAGCTCCGATGAACGGCAATCTGCACCAGCTTGGCGATGACTTGCGTCTGCACCTCCTTCAACTTCAGGTCTGCCTGAACGGCATCAACGGCTTGCTGACCGGTGGCCCGGTCGCGAACCAGCCCGAATTCACCACCCGGCTGGACGCCCTGCGCGCCATGATGAAGGATCGTTCGGAGCGCACCGTGGAGCTCCGGGAGATCATGCGGCAAAGCCTCGAGCGAGACGCGGCGTTCGCACCCGAGACAGTGACCAGGTGGATCGGCAGGCGTCAGACCGCGCAGCTCCATGCCCGCGCCGATCAGATCGAACAGACAGCAACTGTTGCCGTTGAGCTGGCGATGCTGGCCGCGATCGAGGCCGAACGTATCACGATGAGCGCGGTTCTGGCCCGTCGGGAAGCGATGGCGGTGCAGGTGCAGCGGGAACACCCCCGTTGATCCCGGTTCACGCTCAGGGTCCGTCAAGGACCAATCACCCGCGCGGGATGGACACCATACGCCCCCCAGCGTAATGGAGCAGTTTGCGAAGCCAATGACGGCCTGACGGATGCCTGAATACTCCAGCAAGTCCGAGCGTACTTATCTTTTCGGGCCGTTTCGCCTGTCTGCCTCCAAGAGGACGCTGTTCGAGGGCGACCGCGTCGTCCGCCTGGGCAGCAAGGCCATCGAGATATTGATCGCACTCGTTGAGCATGCCGGCGAGCTTGTCGGAAAGAACCAGCTCGTCGAGCTCGCCTGGCCTGATACGCATGTCGTCGATGCGAACCTCACGGTTCAAGTCGCCGCGCTGCGCCGCGCGCTGGGCGAGGACGAGACCGCCAACCAGTACATCGTCAACAGTCCGGGCCGCGGCTATCGCTTCGTCGCGCCGATACGCATTCTGGACGAGGAGCAGCCGGCCGAAGACGATCCGGCGGCACGCCAGGCGCATAATCTTCCGGCACAGATCGTTCGGCTGGTCGGACGCAACGACGTGCTCGAGGCGATGAAGCACAAGCTGGCGGAAGGCCGCCTCGTCAGCGTCGTCGGCCCGCCCGGCGTGGGCAAGACCTCGGTCGCGCTTCGACTGGCGGAGTCGCTGCTGCCGCAATTCAAGCACGGCGTCTGGCTGGTCGACCTCGCATCGATCACCAGCCCATCATTGATACCCAGCGCGTTGACGTCGGCCTTGCCGACCGAATTTCGATCGAACGACGTGCTGTCGGGACTGGCCGCGGCGTTGCGCTACAAGAACATGCTCTTGGTCTTCGACAATTGCGAGCATCTCATCGATGGCGCGGCGGCAGCCATCACCGAGCTGCTGCGCGCGGCCCCCGGAATCAGGGTGTTGACGACGACGAGAGAGCCGCTTCGCATCGAGGGCGAGCAGGTCTGCCGTCTTCCACCGCTCGACGTTCCTCCGGCAACCACCGGCCTTGGCCCAAAGGATGTGCTTGGCTATCCTGCGGTTCAGCTGTTCGTTGAGCGCGCGGCAGCCATCGTCAATGATTTCGAACTGACCGATGCCAATGCGGACCTCGCCGCACAGATTTGCCGCAGACTAGACGGGAATCCGCTCGCGATTGAAATGGCCGCGGCGCGTGTCGACACGTTCGGCGTCAAGGGGCTGGCGAGCCGGATCGACGATCGAATGCATCTGCTCTCGGAGAGCCATCGCGGCACGCCAGCGCGTCACCGCACCATCGCGGCCGCACTCGAATGGAGCTATCAGCTGCTGAGCGAGCGGGAACGCTATGTTCTCCGCTGTCTCGGTATCTTCGCGGGAAGTTTCACGCTCGACGCTGCGGTCGCGGTGGTTCCCGTGGCGGAGCAAGGCGACACGGCGTCGATTCTGGCGGACCTGGTTTGCAAGTCGTTGCTTTCGGTCGATATCGGGGCGGACGTCGCCAGATTTCGGCTGCTCGAGATCACCCGCGCCTTCGCGCTCGCCAAGCTGCTCGAGACGTCGGAGCGGGACGAACTTGCCACCCGCCTCGCGTCCTGCCTTGCAGACGCGCTGCGCAAATGCGCCGCTGGCCCCGGCCGCGTTCAGGAGCTTCAGGCCGCGATTCAGGAGCTCGACAATGTGCGCGGCATCCTGAATTGGGCCTTCTCGTCACCTGCCCACGCGCGGACCGGTGTGGACCTCACCGCCTGCGCCGTACCGGTATGGCTGGAAAATGGACTGCTGACGGAATGCACGGGTTGGACGACTAGGGCGATCGATGCCCTCGAGCCGGCGGAGTTCGGCGGTCGTAACGAGATGATCCTCAAGGCGGCGCTTGGCCTGTCGGTGATGTTCACCACCGGCATGACCGGGCTCGCGCGGGAAGCTCTGGATCGATCTGTCGTACTTGCAAAAGCGCTCAACGACCGGGAATGGCAGCTGAGGGCGCAGATGGGGCTTGTCGTCTTCTTCCATCGGCGGGGCGACCTGAAGAGCGCCCTGGCGGCGACCGAAGCGGTCGAAGCACTGACGGCGACGGTCGAGGAGCCGCTCGCCGTCGCCATGACCAACAGCGTGAAGAGCGCCTCGCTGTTCCTCCACGGCGATCACGCGCAGGCGCTGACATTCGCACACAGGGCGCACGAATACTTCCGGACCCATACCGACGCCTCGCAGATCGGACGCTGGGGGCTCAATCACTCGGTTTACGCACAATGCGTCATCGCGCGGACCTACTGTCATCAAGGCTTGCTGGACCGCACCGTCAGGGCATCGATCGCGGCACATTCCGAAGCGGAAGCAAGCGGAAATCCGACATCGATCTGTCAGGCGTTGTCGTGGTGCGGCGCGTCTCTGTTCCTGTTCCTCGAGCAGTTCGAGCAAGCTGCCACCGCAATCGCGCGCTTGCAGGAAGTGGCCCACGACAATGATTTGCAGAGTTATTACTACTCGGGAGTGGGCTTCGAAGGCAGAATGCTGTCGCTCACGGGCGACATGGAGGGTGGCGAGCGATTGTTACGCAGGGCATTGTCGTGGCTGAGCGAGGCTCGCTACGAGAACCTCTACGTCCCGTTTCTAGGGCATCTCGCCGAGCTCCTTGCGTCCGACGGCCGCAGCGATGAGGCCATCCTGGCTTCGACCGAATCCCTCGAACGAACCAGGGCCTGCGAGATGTATTGGTGGTTGCCGGAGGCCTTGAGAACCCACGCCGATGTGCTTGCTTCGTCCGACGGACCGCACCCCAGATCCGCTGAAGACTATCTGCGCGATGCGATCGAATTGGCGCAGCGCCAAGGCGCGCTGGCCTATGAGCTGCGTGCCGCAACTCGGCTGGCGCAGTTGCTCGACCTCGATGGACGACGCAAGGAAGCAACGTCCTTGCTGCACGGGACCATGAGCAAATTGACGGAAGGCTTCTCGAGCATCCTGTTCAGGCGGGCACGGGCCGTCCTTGATGGCCTGAACGAGTGACGCGACACGGAAGCTGTTCCCTGGCTCGTCCCTCCCGGGAACGAGCTCGATCGGGCCGTGGTCGTTCCGGCGGAAAACAAGTGCGGCCGGTCGATGAGCGCATGTCGACCTCTACCTGCCGATTCGCTGCCGGGCGGTCACGACGACAGGCCGCTTGAAACGAGCGGCGCCAGACCACACGACATTTGGAGGTTGGAGCGGGTGAAGGGAATCGAACCCTCGTATTCAGCTTGGAAGGCTGCTGCTCTACCATTGAGCTACACCCGCATCTCGGGATCACCTAACACGGTCGGACGGCCGTCTCAACTGCTTCGGCGTGCGTCCTTGTGCTCCGGTAAACAGCTAATTTCCGTACAATTGGCCTCGTTCCGTGCCCGAACCGGCCGGATGGCGGCCTTAACAGTGACGGATTCGCCCCCTATATTAGATGTCCCATCAACAAAGAAAGGAGGTGATCTAGTGTCTTGTCTCAAGCGCTGTCACCTCGCTGGGATCGCCCGCTAGGACCTGAGCAATCAGCCTGGCATCGGGGCGCTCTCAGCCCTGGACCAGCGAGACAACGAAAGTTCGGGCGCGGCGGAAGCAATTCCGCCGCGCCTTTTGGCGTTCGGAGCATGGTCAACCGGCCGGGTGGAATCGGTTGTGCACCAGCCTGCCGCGACACAAGACCGGTCCGATCCGCTACAGATGAAATGTCGGCTGGGGCTGTCGTCAGACGTCCTTGGATCTGCCACAGCACAATCGAGGAGCACTATCGATGCTTTATGCCATCCTGGCCTATCACGTCGAAGACGAGGTCAAGTCCTGGACCGCTCAGGAGGACGCCACCGTCATGGCCGGCCTGCTCGAGGTCCACGAAAAGCTCAAGGGCCGGCTCGGTCCGGCGGTGCGCCTCGGCGACACCCGCAAGGCCAGCACCCTGCGCGGACCTGGCCACGGCACGGTGATCGATGGCCCGTTCGCCGAGACCAAGGAGCAGTTGCTCGGCTTCTATGTCATCGATTGCGCCGACGAGGACGAGGCGATCGCCGCCGCGCGCGAGCTGCGCCGGGCGTGTACAGCTTGGTCGCGCGGATTTCGTAGACCGCCGATGGATTGGCCCGGCGCAGCTCGCGCGC
>NZ_DDOP01000046.1:49588-52086 GCF_002341725.1 Bradyrhizobium sp. UBA2491 | reverse complement strand
GCCGACGCGGCCTGGCCGGCACCCGCCAGCATGAGCACGCCGACCACGATCAGGAACTGTCGCATCCGCTGCGGGATCTGGCCGGCGACCGCGCTGTGCATCAGATTGGCGGTGAAGTAGCCGCCCGAAAACCCGACGCTGGCGATCAGCCACCAGGCGATCGCGGCGCCCGCCGGCATGAATTCGTGGCTGTCGGAGCGCCACAGGCCGCCGAGGTCGAGCCCGTAGCGCGCACCGAGCATATGCACGGCCAGCGCCAGCAGCACGCCGGATACCATCGCGCCGCCGAGGATGAGGTAACGCGGAAAATAGGTCGTCTCGGGCATGGCTCGCTTGTAGGATAGGCGCGACACTCCATGCAAGCGCCCGGATGTGTCCGAACAGGTGGAACGGCGGATTGCCAACAACGTTGCAGCAGCGGTCGGAAGCAGGCGAGGGCGCAGCCCTGCGCTATGCCTACAAGGCCTCGTTGATCGGCTCGGCGCACCAGTTCGAGCTGACCGAGGACGGGCTGGCTTGGCGGATCGCCGGCAGGTCCGGCGTGTGGGACTACGCCGACATCTCCGCCGTGAAACTGTCCTATCGCCCGGTCTCGATGCAGCAGCAGCGGTTTCGCGCCGACATCGACAATGCCAAGGGTGGCCGGATCGCGATCCTCTCGACCACCTGGCAGACCGCGACGCTGGTGGCGCCGCAGGGGGAGCTCTATCGTGCGTTCATCGTCGAGCTGCATCACCGGATGCAGGCGGCGGGCAGCACGGCCAAGCTGGTCGGCGGCCTCGGGCCGAAGACATACACTGCGGCGTTGGCGGTGCTGGCGTGGCTTGCGGTGGCCATGATCGGATTGCTGGTGATGGCGCTCATGGCCTCGAACTGGATGGGTGCGCTGTTCCTGGTCGGGTTCGCGGCATTGTTCGCCTGGCAGGTCGGCGGCTTCGTCACGCGCAACCGGCCGCGGCGCTACGGCTTCGATCGATTGCCCGATGCGCTGCTGCCGAAGGCCGCCCGCAATCAAGCGCAATGAAACGTGACTTCGCGCGCACGGCTGCGCGCGGCATCGTCGTCGCGGTGATGTCGTGGCCGGGGAGAGCGGAGGCATGGATGATCGAAGCTTGCGGATGCCGTCCGACGACGAGATCGCCGCGATCAATACGCAGCACCTGATCGAGACACCGCTGAGGCCCGCCGATCTGCTGTTCGTGTTCGGCACGCGCACGGATGTTGCCGAGCGGGTCGATGCGGCGGTCGATTTGTGGCGTGCAGGGTTCGCGCGCTGCGCGATCGTGAGCGGCGGCATCACGCCCGGCGATCACCGCTCGGAATGCGCGATCATCAAGGCCGCGATGGTGGCGCGCGGTGTGCCGTCCGAGCGCATCCTCGAGGAACATCGCGCGCAGAACACCGGCGAGAATGTCGTCTTCTCGCTGCCGGTGATCGACGCTGTGCTCGGCCTTGCCAATGTCCGAAGCGTGATCTGCCTCGGCAACAGCTGGACCGCGCGGCGCTATCCGATGACGCTGCACCGGCACTGGCCGGAGGTCGAGAAGATGCTGGTGACGGTGGACGGCTTCGCGATTCCGCGCGCGCAGTGGCATACCGTTCCGGAATTTCGTCGTCGCGTCCTCATCGAGTGGGACAAGATCGAACCTTACAAGGCGAGGGGATTCATCGCGGAATGGCCGGTTGGCTGACCGCGCTGCCGGCATTGCCGCGGCACTGTGGAAGGCGGTTCGCAGTCGAACGCAACAAACGACGAACTGTAAGTGGCCTGTAAGCAATACGCGATACACTCAGCAACAAATCAATCTTAGCTGGAGTGTCAGATGACAATCCGGACCCCGCTTCTGGCGCTGTGCCTCGTGCTGTCGGGCATCTCCCCGGTGCTCTCCAAGGGCGGCAGCGTCGGCAACAAGCATGATCCGCTCGACCCCCATCACATCGACAGCCTGCCGCTCGATGTGCAGCAATATATCGCCGGGATTTGCAGGGGGACGCCGGTCGCGCAGCACGATTTCGCGACCTACTCACCGCAAGAGAAGCGCTGGCGGATCAATCTCGAATATCTACAGTGCGGCGTGATCGGGGAATATCGCAGAGGCGACCTGTGCCTTGACGTGGACTTCGTGGCCGCGGGGGCAGGCTACCGCCTTGCCCGAAAGACGTATGCCGCCTGCGGCTACTGACATCCTGCTGCTCTGACGATCTATCGCCGTCACCGGCTACCTGAGCAGCCGGCGTGAGAGCGCGATCCAGGTCAGAAGGACCGCGAATGTCGGGAGCACCCAATTCTGAATGGGAAACCCGAAGACGACGAAATATCCCGTCAGCAGATGGCGCATAGAAGGCCCCCGAGCGCCCATGCTACTGCCGGTCGCTGACGGGGGACTTACGGGAGGACGGGCCGCACCTCGGAGTGCCAAACGCCTGATGAGATCAGGTTGATCTGGAGCGGCATCGGAAGTCCACCTCTCCCAAGGGAGAGGTCGATTTGCGCAGCA
>NZ_DDOP01000046.1:42959-49391 GCF_002341725.1 Bradyrhizobium sp. UBA2491 | reverse complement strand
CCTCTCCCTTGGGAGAGGTCGATTTGCGCAGCAAATCGGGTGAGGGGTTACGGTCTATCGAGAGAGCAAGAGCCCTCACCCGGATTGCTCTGGACGATGCTTCGCATCGCCAAGCGCAATCCGACCTCTCTCCGGCGGGGAGAGGTGAACCAAGACCGAGCCAAGCCGGTTCAATCAAAGCTCATGGCGCTTTGGGCGGCGTCATTCCGTGGAGTCAAAATCTTCCTCGGTTGCGCTCAACATGCCCGCCAGTGTCCGCAGGCCGAGCTCGAGCTGCTCCATCGGCGGCGCGGCGAGCGCAAGTCGTACCGCGTTGGGCGCGTGCCCCGGCGTGGCGGCAAAGGTCGTCGACGGGGTCAATGCGATGTCGCGGCGGGCCGCGGCCGCGACCAGGGTCTGCGAGCGCCAGTGCTGCGGCAGGGTCAGCCAGAGGTGATAGGATTTCGGGTTGGTCTGGACCTCGAAACCGGCCAGATGCTTCGCCGCCAGAAGCTGGCGGCGGCCGGCATCGATCCGCTTCAGCCGTGACAATTCGGCGGCGGTGCCGTCGGCCATCAGCCGTTGGCCCGCGGCGAAGGCGTAGCCCGACGCGGTCCAGCCGCCGGAGCGTACCGCAGCCATGGTGCTCTCGCGCAGTCGCGGCGGCGACACGATGAAGCCGAGTGCGAGGCCCGGCGCGACCTTCTTCGACAGGCTGTCGAGCACGATGCAGCTGTCAGGCGCCAGCGCGGCGAGCGGCGCCTCGTCGTCGAGGAATCCATAGACGCCGTCCTCGATGACAATGAGGCCGAGCTTCTCGACCACGCGCAACAGCTCGGCGCGCCGCTCCGGCGGCATGGTGATGCTGAGCGGATTCTGGATCGTGGGCTGGACATAGAGCGCGGACAGATGCGCTTCGCGATGTGCTTTCTGCACTGCGTCCGGACGCACGCCGTGTTCGTCCATCGCAAGCGGCACCAGCGAGATGCCGAGCCGCGCGGCGATGCCCTTCACGAAGGGGTAGGTCAGCGCCTCCACGCCGCAGCGTCCGCCGGGCGGCACCACGGCGGCGAGCGCCGCGGCAATGCATTGCCGGCCGTTGGCGGTGAACACGATCTGGTCGGGGTTCGGCGTCCAGCCCTTGCGCGCCAGGAATTCCGACGAGATGGTTCGCGCCGCCCGCGTACCGAAACTGGTGGCCGGCCGCAGCGCGCCTTCGAGCACCTCGGGCCGCTCCAGTCCTTCGAGGCTCTTGGCGATCATCGTCGCCTGATGCGGCAGCAGCGGATAGTTGAATTCGAGATCGATGCGGGCGCCGCGCGGCTCGGGCGGGGCCGCGTTGCCGCGGCGCGCCTCGCCCGACACGAAGGTGCCGCGGCCGACTTCGCCGACCACCAGCCCGCGCCGCAACAGCTCGGTATAGACCCGGCTCGCGGTCGAGACGGCGATGTTGCGGTCATAGGCGAAATGACGCTGCGGCGGCAGGCGGTCGCCGGCCTTCAGCGTGCCGCTGGCGATCTCGGCGGCCACCGCGTCCGCCAGCTTCAGATATTCGAATCTCGACATTATTGCACCGAGAGCAATGTTTTAGTTGCTCCGAGAGATGTACCGGATCATTTAAGAGGGAACAAGCCCATGATTGCACCGAGGAGAGCGCAAGCGATCCGAGGTTACCCCGCGCAAGTGCTGAAATCGCATTTGTGTCAACGCTATAGCTTTGCCGTCTGGGCTGCCGAAGGAGATGACAATGACGATGATGTCCTCACCCGCCGCACCGCTCGCACGGTCCGGCATGTTGGGTGGATTGCTCCGATTGCTCCGAGTTTGGGGCGATGCATTCGTGACCTACTGGGTACGTCGCGATGCGATCAAGATGCTGCGCCAGCTCGATGACCGGACGCTGCGCGATATCGGAATCTCGCGCTGCCAGATCGAAACCGCGGTGACCGGCAATTTCGACCTGGAGCTGATGCGGATCCGCTGAGCCGGTCCTGGCGGGCGCGGCGGCGCTCCGCCGGCTGCTTTGCATGGGGTTGTTCTCGAGATTTCGACCGCGCGTGCCTGCGGCCGCGGTCCGGCCGCACTAATGCCGCACCACCAGCACCGAGCATTTGGCGTAGCGCACCACATGGCCGGCGTTCGAGCCGAGGAAGTAGGTGCGCATCGCCGGGCGGTGCGAGGTCATCACGATCAGGTCGGCCTTCATCGTCGCGGCCTCCTCGAGGATCTCGTGATAGATGCCGCCCTGGCGGACCACGCCGGAGATGCGCCCGGCCGCGATGCCGGATTCGCGCGCGACGATCGCCAGCGCTTCTTCCGAGGTTTCACGCTGCTGGCTGTCGAAGTCCGCCGGAACATATTCGGCGAGCATCACCGGGGTCATCGGCAGCACGTTGAGCAAACGCACCGCGCCGTTCCATGTCTGCGAGAGCGTCGCAGCGGTTGCGATCGCAGGCTTCGCCAGATCGGTATCGGCGAGGTCGATCGGCACGAGAATGGATTTGTACATCTGCGCCTCCTGTCCGCGATTGGTCTGGAGCCGTTTGGTCCCTCGTCCGGGACGCGCGCCTTCTTGGTCTTGAGCCAGCCTGTGCCCGAGCTGGCCTGTGGTGTCGACGCAGACCGGTCCCCCTGTCGCGTGGCCATCAATATAGCATGGCGCAGCGGCGATGTCCGCTCGCGTCAGTTGCGCGAGGCCTGCTTCAATAGTTTAGGGCTGACGAACAGGACGAGCTTGCCGCGCCGGAACGACACCTCGTTCCAGTCGTCGGTCGCGAAGTCGAAGACCGCGAGCCCCGAGGTCGGCAGATTGTCGCTGAGCGCGCGCTTGGCCGCCTCGTCGCCGCTGCCGGTCAAGGTCAGCGCGAGTTCGTGCATGCCGGGGTTATGGCCGATCAGCATCAGCCGCTTCGGGTCGGCGACCGAAGCCATCCGGATCGCGGTCAACAGTTGCGCCGGATCGGCGCCGTAGAGGTCGGGCACGAATTCGACGTTCGGCTGCGGGCCGGCGCCCTTGAACGCGTCGCGCACGATCTCCCAGGTTTGCGTGGTGCGGACCGCCGGCGACACCAGCGCCAGTTCGGGGATGGGCGGATGGCCGGCGATCCAGCCGCCGATCTCCGCTGCATCGCGGTGGCCGCGTTCGTCGAGACGACGGTCCTGGTCGTGCCCCGAAGGCGCGTCGGTTTCGGTCTTGGCGTGACGCAACAGCAGCAAACGGCGCATGGACTTCCATCTCGATTCGGTCTGGTCGAATTAATTCTACAGGCGCATGCCCTGGACAAGGTGACAAGCGCCGCAGCGGTTCGTAGAAAACGCCATGAGCGAGACTTCCACAAGTGCGGCGGACGGCCCGGACGAGGCGGCCTCGCCGTTCCGCAACCGTATGGCGTTCGACCTCGATGTCGACATTTGCGTGGTCGGGGCGGGGCTGGCCGGCCTGACCGTGGCGCGCGAGGCGGCGCGGCTCGGCGCCAGCGTCGCCGTGCTCGAGGGGCGCCAGGTCGGCTGGAACGCGTCCGGTCACCATCTGGGCACCGTGATGCCGGGTTTCGGCCTGCCGATCTCGGACGTGGTCGAGCGGGTCGGGCTCGATGATGCCCGCGAATTGTGGGCGCTGTCGAAGCAGGGCGCCGATTATGTTCGCGCCACCGCAACCGAAGAGCTGATCCCGGGTATCAATCCGAGCGACGGCGCGCTCGAGGTTTCCAATGTCGATGTCGGCGAGGCGCTGATCAGCCGCTTGCAGATGCTCGGTGAGGAGCTCGCGACCGAGGTCGAAGGCTGGCAGGTCGATCGCGTGCGCAGCGTGCTCAGGACCGGCCGCTATTTCCACGGCATCTACTATCCGAGGGCGTTGCAGATCGATGGCCGCAAATACGTTCATGGGCTCGCTGCGCTGGCGACCCGGGCGGGGGTGCGGATCTTCGAGGAGACGCCGGTGGTCAGCATCGACTTTTCCGGCATCCGCAAGCGTATCGTGACGCCGTCGGCGCGGCTGCGCGCCAACCATATTGTGCTTGCCGGCAACATCCACCTCGGCGCGCCGCTGAAGCGCTTGTCGGACACACTGCTGCCGGTGTGGCGCTACGCGGCGTTGACCGAGCCGCTTGGCGAGCGGCTGGCGGAGGCCATCGCCTTTTCCGGCTCGGTCGCCGACAGCGATGGCATCGATCATTTCCGCATCGTCGATGGCGATCGGCTGCTCTGGTCCAGTCCCGAGACCACCTGGGCGGCACGGCCGAAGCGCTTCGGCGCGGGGGTGCAGCGCCGCATCGCCACGGTGTTTCCACAACTCGGCAAGGTTCCGATCGCGGATGTGTTCGGTGGCGCGGTCGGCGTCACGGTCCATGGCATGCCGCAGATCGGACAATTGCGCAGGGGGCTGTGGGTGGCGAGCGGCTTCGGCCGACAAGGCCTCGGCACCTCGGCGCTGGCCGGGCAATTGATTGCCCGCAGCATCCTGTGGGGCGACGACCGCTGGCGGCTGTTTTCGCCGTTCGAACTGGTCTGGGCCGGCGGAACCACCGGCCGCGTCGCCGGCCACTTCGTCAGCCTGTGGGCGAGGGGCGCCTCGTCCGCGGCGGGTGTGCTGGCGCGCTACCGCGAGGGGGCCCGCGCCAGGGAGCGGGTCCGCGAGGCGCGACTGGCCGAGGCCAATCTCAAGGCGGGAACCAGGGGGCCGGCGCTCCGCCGTCCGCCATCGGCCACGGTGCGGCCGGCGCCGCCACGGCAGGCTGGGGACGGCGATGCGCCGCATCCTCACGCCTCGCAAGAAAGTGAGCGGGTCTCCGACCGGCGGATGTAACGTCGGCCGGCGGGGTTCGTATCTGTTGACGAACCCGTTCGCCAATACTGGCCGTCCGCATCGGAGATGATTGATGATCGACCGCCGCATCCTGCTGGCTTCCGTCGCCAGCCTGCTGAGCTTCGCCGCCTTCCGCTGGCTGCGCGCCGGGCCGGCGCAGGCCGCCGAGAAATTCGAGATCGAGAAGACCGACGCCGAATGGAAGGCGCAGCTGACGCCGCAGCAATACGAGATCCTGCGCAACCAGGGCACCGAGCGGCCGGGATCGAGCCCGCTGCTCAAGGAGCACCGCAAGGGCACCTTCGCCTGCGCCGGTTGCGACCTGCCGCTATTTTCGTCCGAGACCAAATATGAGAGCGGCACCGGTTGGCCGAGCTTCTATCAACCGCTGGCGAATGCGGTCGGCACCACGTCGGACCGCACCTTCGGCATGCTGCGCACCGAGGTGCATTGCCGCCGCTGCGGCGGCCATCTCGGCCACGTCTTCGACGACGGCCCGAAGCCGACCGGGCTGCGTTACTGCATGGATGGCTTCGCGCTGGTGTTTCATCCGGCCGCGCCGTCGGCGACCTGATAGCGTTTTCGAGCGACGCCTGTCCCGCACTTGATCCGGGATGGATGCCGGTTCGCGTTCAAGACAACGCATCAAAATAAAGGAGGAGGGCGGTCAGAATCGCCCTTCTTTCCCGGCAATTGTTGCCGGCCCGGCAATTGTGCCCCGGTTAAACGGCCGCGGCGTTTTTTTCAAGCGCATGATTTTGTTACGTTTCGTTTCCTGGCACGACCCTTGCGACATGCTCCACCGATGCGGCCATCGTTCTGATTGCCAGCCGCCGGGAATTGAATTGGAGAATATGTCATGGGTATCTTCGGCGCTCTCACGACGGCGGTCGGTGGCCTGCGCGCAGGATCGTACGCACTCGAAAACATCTCCGGCAACATCGCCAACTCGCAGACGACCGCCTTCAAGCGCATCGATACCTCGTTCCTCGACCTGGTCCCGCAGACCGCGCTGACCGCGCAGCTCGCCGGAGGCGTCACGGCGCAATCGCGCTCGACCAACTCGGTGCAGGGTGACGTGCAGCCGGCGTCGGTCGCGACTTTCATGGCGATCAACGGCAACGGCTTCTTCGCGGTGCAAAAGCCCGGCAGCTTCAGCGACGGCTCGCCAGTGTTCGATGGCGTCGACCGCTACACCCGTCGCGGCGATTTCCAGCTCAACAAGGACGGCTATCTGGTCAACGGCGCCGGCTATTATCTCGAGGGCGTGCGGATCGACCCGACCACCGGCAACCCGTCGGGGTCTTCGCCGCAGGTGCTTCGCTTCGCAAACGACTTCCTGCCGGCGCAGCAGACCACCAAGATCGACTACCGCGCCAACCTTGCGTCCTATCCGCTGACCACGGCGCACGACGTCTCGGTTCCCGGTTCCGAACTGTTGCGGCCAGGCGCGTTCAGCAGCGGGCATAACCCGTTGGTGCTGGGTACCCCCGCTGCGCCGTATACCGATTCCTCCGTCACCGGCACTGCGCAAAACAACAAGGCGACGCCGTCGGTGGCCAACACGGCTGCGACCCTGCTGTCGGGTACCGCGGGCAGCGATTCGATCAACGCCAGCTTCAGCGCCGGCTCGGCCGGCCCGCCGG
>NZ_DDOP01000046.1:21621-42766 GCF_002341725.1 Bradyrhizobium sp. UBA2491 | reverse complement strand
CATTGAGCTGGTTGCCGGTCGTGCCGGCCGATACGATCACGGTCAACGGAACCGTCATCACCTTCGTGGCGTCAGGTGCGACCGGCAACCAGCTCAATGTCACGGACAGCATCGGAACGCTGCTCGCCAAGATCGACGCGATTACCGGGACTGCGACTCCATCGACCATCAGCGGCGGCAAGATCACCCTGCACTCCGGCACCGCGTCGGACTTGCAGGTGACCAGCTCGAACTCGACCGCGCTCGCGGCGCTCGGCTTCACCGGGCAGGCGGCTGCGACCCGCGGTGGCGGCGGCACGGTCGGCACCGGGCAGGTGGTCGGCAACGACAACTCGACGTTCCTGAACGAATCCGTCTCGGGCGGTGCCGTCACGGGCTACGACGTGTCGGGTGCGCCGGTGAACCTGCAACTGCGCTGGGCGAAGAGCGACAGCGCTTCGCTGGGCGCCGGGCATACCGATACCTGGAACCTGTTCTATCAGGTCAATCCCAATGCAACCGGCACCCAGGTCGCGTGGCAGAACGTCAACGTCAACTTCACCTTCGCGGCGAACGGCCAGATGTCGCCGGCGATTTCCTCGGTGACGCTCAACAATGCCGTCGTCAACGGCGTGTCGCTCGGCAGCCCCGTGATCAATTTCGGCTCCGGCGGCGTGACCCAGTTCGCGGATACCAACGGCAACGTCCAGGTCAACCAGATCCAGCAGGACGGCTTCCCGGCCGGCCAGCTTCAGTCGGTCAGCGTCTCGACCAACGGCCGCATCGTCGGCAACTATACCAACGGCCGCAACATCGACCTCGCCGAGATCTCGGTGGCGACCTTCAACGGCACCAACTTCCTCAAGCGCATCGACGGTGGCGCGTTCGAGGCGACCGATGAGTCCGGAGGAGCGCTGTTCGGCAAGGGCGGTAGTACCATCGTCGGCTCCTCGCTCGAAAACTCGAACACCGATATTGCCGACGAGTTCACCAAGCTGATCGTGACCCAGCAGGCCTATTCGGCAAACACCAAGGTGATCACGACGACCAATTCGATGGTGCAGGATCTTCTGAACGTGGTGCGCTGATCGCATCGACGATGCACGTGTGAAGCAGTAAAGGCGAGTACACAACATGGGTTTGAGCCAAGCCCTTTCCACCGCGATGTCGGGCCTGCGCGCCACGCAGGCCTCGCTGTCGCTCGTGTCGTCGAACGTCGCCAACGCGGAGACGCCGGGCTACGTCAAGAAGACGCTGAACCAGACCACCGGTACCACCGGCCAGTACGGCTCGAGCGTCCTGATCAACGGCGTCAACCGCCAGCTCGACGAATTCCTGCAAACCCAGCTTCGCACCGAGACGTCTGGTGCCAGCTACGCCGACGTGCGCTCGAGCTTCCTGGCCAATTTGCAGGGGGTCTACGGCAATCCCGACTCCACCGGCACGATCGAGGACGCCTACAACAAGTTCCTGACCGCGCTGCAAGGCCTGTCGACCAGCCCGGATTCGCAGTCGGCGCGCATCGGCGTCGTCAATGCCGCGCAATCGATGGCGCAGCAGCTCAACGCGACGTCGCAGGGGATCCAGACGCTGCGCGCCAATGCCGAGGCTGGGATCACCGATTCCGTCAACAGCGCCAACAACGCCCTGCAACAGATCGCGCGGCTCAATGTCCAGCTGCAAGCCAGTGGCGGGACCGCCGATGCCTCGACCGCGGCATTGCTCGACCAGCGCGATCGCTACGTCACACAGCTCTCGCAGCTGATGGACATCCGCACCGTCACCAACGGCCAGAACCAGGTGACCGTGTTCACCAATTCCGGCGTACAGTTGGTCGGCACCGAGGCCGCGACGCTCAGCTTCAACGCCCAGGGCACGATGACGCCCAACACGCTGTACAATTCCGACCCGACCAAGAGCACCGTCGGCACCATCACCATCAACTTCCCGCATGGCGGCACCTACGACATGGTGTCGACCAACTCGATCCGGTCCGGCAAGATCGCCGCCTATCTCGAGCTGCGCGACAACACGCTGGTGCAGGCCCAGGCGCAGATCGACCAGTTCGCCGCCGCGATGTCGAGCGCGCTGTCGGACAAGACGACGGCAGGCACCGCGGCGACGTCGGGGGCGCAGTCCGGCTTCGACCTCGATCTGTCGGGGTTGCAGAACGGCAATACCATCCACCTCTCCTACAAGGACAACGCCACCGGCCTCACGCACAACCTGTCGATCATCCGTGTCAATGATCCGAGCGTGCTGCCGCTGAGCAACACCGCGACCGTCGATCCGAACGACGAGGTGCTGGGGGTGGATTTCTCCGGCGGCATGAGTTCGGTGCTGGCGCAGCTCAACGGCGCGCTCGGCGGAACCGGCCTGCAATTCTCCAATCCGTCGGGATCGACGCTGCGCGTGCTCGACGACGGTGCCGCCAACAAGGCCGACGTGACCGCGGCGTCGGTCACCACGACCGCCTCGTCACTGACCTCGGGCGATCCGCAGCTGCCGCTGTTCACCGACAACGGCGCGCTCTACACCGGCGCGATCAGCGCCAATGGATCGCAGTCCACCGGCCTTGCCGGGCGGATCAGCGTCAACACCGCCTTGGTCGGCGATCCCTCGCGCATGGTGGTGTATTCGACCAATCCACAGACGCCGGCCGGCGACACCACGCGCGCCAACCTCATTCTGAGCCAGTTGTCGAACGCGTCGTACAGCTATTCGCCGCAGACCGGTCTCGGCACGACCGGCGCGCCGTTCACCGGCACGCTGCTGAACTTTGCCAAGCAGTTCATCAGCCAGCAGGGCGAGTCGGCGACCGCCGCCAAGCAACTGGCAGACGGTCAGGACGTCGTTCTCAACACGCTACAGTCCAAGATGGACTCGACCTCGGGCGTCAACATGGACGACGAGATGGCGCATCTGCTCTCGCTGCAGAACGCCTATTCGGCCAACGCGCGCGTGATGTCGACGATCAAGCAGATGTACGACGCGCTGCTGCAGCTCACGTGAGGGTAACATGTCGATCGACGGCGTAAGCGGCAGAACTTCCTATATCGGCACCAACATCCTCAACCTGCGTAATCAGCTCAACGACCTGACGACGCAGCTCGCGACGGGCAAGGTGTCGACGACCTATGCGGGGCAGGGGCTCGATCGCGGCTTTGCGCTCAGCCTGCGCGCGCAGATCAGCAGCATCAACGCGTTCTCCGACACCGCGACCAATCTCAACACGCGCCTGAGCGTCGCCAACCTCACCTTGCAGGGCTTGTCCGACGTCGGAACCCAGGTGAAGAACGCCGCCACAACGGCGACGCTGACGCTGAACAACAACGGGCAGACCTCGGGCCAGATCACGGCGCAGGCCGCCTTCGCCAATGCGGTCGCGATGCTGAACAGCCAGTCGGGTGACCGCTATCTGTTTTCCGGCCGTGCGATGGATACGCCGGCGACGGTCTCTGCCGACACCATGCTGAAGGGCACCGCAACCCAGGCCGGCCTGATCCAGCTCATCAACGAGCGCAAGCAGGCCGATCAGGGCGCCGGCATGATGGGACGCCTCAGCGTCTCATCGCCGCCGGCGACCACGACGGTGACCAGCGTCGCCGAGGACGGCTCGCCGTTCGGCCTGAAGCTCCTGTCGGTGCAATCGTCCTTGACCGGCGCCACCGTGACGCAGCCGACCGGCGCGCCGAAGTCCGCATCGGTCGATCTCGGTGCCGTCAATCCGAAGGACGGCGACAAGATCAAGTTCAACTTCACGCTGCCCGACGGGACCACCGAAGCGATCGAGCTCACGGCGACGACGACGAGCCCGGCGCCGGCCGGCTCGTTCCTGATCGGCGCCGACACCGCGGCCACGACCGCCAACCTCCAGTCCACACTGACCTCGTCGATCAAGACCTTGAGCGACACCTCGCTGGTCGCGGCATCGGCGGTCGCGGCGTCGAACAAC
Organism: Bradyrhizobium sp. UBA2491; assembly: GCF_002341725.1. Lineage (NCBI taxonomy): Bacteria > Pseudomonadati > Pseudomonadota > Alphaproteobacteria > Hyphomicrobiales > Nitrobacteraceae > Bradyrhizobium > Bradyrhizobium sp. UBA2491. Next base: position 38,832 of record NZ_DDOP01000046.1, on the reverse strand, counting down.
TTCTTCAATCCGGTCGCGACCGTCTCCGGCGCGGCCGTCAACAACCAGAATGCGCCGGCGGCGCCGATCTCCGGCGCCACCGCGCTTTCGGGGGCGGCGGGCACCAACTCGCTGTCCACGAGCTTCGCGGCCGGCGACACCATCACGGTGAACGGCACCCCGATCACCTTCGTTGCCTCGGGCGCCACCGGCAACCAGGTCAACATCACCGACAGCGTGCAGACGCTGATGGCGAAGATCGACCAGGTCAGCGGCACCAAGAACCCGTCGACCATCAGCAATGGCGCGATCACGCTGCACGGTGCCGATGGCGAGAGTCTCTCGATCTCGAGTTCGAATTCGGCGGCGCTCGGTGCGCTCGGCATCGCCAACAACACGACCGCGGCTCCCGCGCCGCTCCGGGTCGGGGGGCCGCCGTTCAATACCGCGACCAATCTGGTCGCGGGTACGCCCGACAATACGGTCAACTGGTACACTGGCGAGAACGGTCCGGGATCGGCGCGCGGCACCGCCGTGGCGCAGGTCGATCAATCGATCACCGTGCAGTATGGCGCGCGCGCCAACGAGCAGGCCTTCCGCTATTTGTTGCAGAACGTCGCGGTGTATGCGGCGGTGACGACCGACGCCAGCAACCCGAATGCCAGCGCCCAGGTGACCGCCCTCGCGCAGCGGGTCAGTGGCAACCTCGCTCCGCAGAACGGTCAGCAGCAGATCCAGGACGTGCAGGCCGAATTCGCCGGCGCCCAGACCGCGACCAAGGCCGCGACCGATCGGCAGACCCAGCTCAAGAGCATGGCCGAAACGATGCTCGACTCGGTCGAGGGCGTCAATCAGGACGAGGTCGCGACCAAGATCCTGGCGCTGCAGACCAGCCTGCAAGCATCGTATCAAACCACGTCGATGCTGTATCAGACGACGCTGCTGAAATATCTGCCGATCGGCTGATCGTTCGGCGCACGTCATCGGACAACAAGAAGGCCTCCTCGCGGAGGCCTTTTTCGTTCAAGGCGCGGAACTTCTACGCGCTCTTGCGGGTGTCGTCCCGATTGGCGTTTTGCTGGTTGCGCGCGGTTTCCAGCAGCTTCTCCTCATGCGCGATCAGCTTCTTGGATTCCTTCAGCGCGTGATAGAGGTCGCCGTTGAGGATGAAGTTGTTGACGCTTTCGATGAACGGCCAGGCGCTGGGCATCGCCGTGATGATGTCGCGTACCAGGCTGAAATAGGTCGGGTGGTGCGCCATCGGGTCTGGCGACAGATACATCAGCTGCACCGCGAGATAGATCAGCTTCGCCGGCGTGTCAGCGGTCTCGGGTGTCAGGATATCCTTCTCGCGCAGGATCGGGATGCGGTCGCCGTCGATCAGCAGGCGGGCGCGCTGATCGGTGTTGGTGATCACGCAATTGCCGACGATGATGCGCTCGTTCGGTTTGAGTTCGACCTTCAGGGCCATGACCGTTCTCCTTTGCCGGGCAGTCGCGCGATGTCGTCGCTCGCGGAACATGTTCGGCACTGCTTAGCAGCCGCCGTTGCGGCCCGGGGCCGATGCGACAGCGATCCTTTCCCATGATGGTTAACGCTTGGTGAACAAAGGGCGCGCGCAGGCGGTGACGTCGCGCCGGAATCAGCAGTCGCGTCAGTAGTTTTCGCGGCGAACCTCGTCCAATGGCGACAATTTTATTCTCTCGCATTTGATTGAAATGCCAATCTGGAGATTTCTTTTTCCTTCGCGGCCTGAATGCAGGATCGGCCATCCGCGCGGTCAGAAAGGACTGGCGCGGCTTTTTCTCAGTTTCACACCAGAAAGGTATGAAAATGTCCGATATCATTCTCTCGTCCTCGGTTCGCCAGAACCTCCTCTCCCTCCAGTCCACCGCCGATCTGCTCTCCACCACGCAGAACCGCCTTGCCACCGGCAAGAAGGTCAACACGGCGCTCGACAACCCGACCAACTTCTTCACGGCGCAGTCGCTCGACAACCGTGCCAGCGACATCAACAACCTGCTCGACGGCATCGGCAACGGCGTGCAGGTGCTCCAGGCTGCCAACACCGGCATCACCTCGTTGCAGAAGCTGGTCGACACCGCGAAGTCGATTGCCAACCAGGTGCTGCAAAGCCCGACCGGCTACACCACGCGGTCGACCGTGAGCTCGGCGGCGGCGCTCGGCGGCACCGCGGCGAACCTCGTCGATGGCACCACCATCAAGAGCGGTGACACCCTGGCGATCGCGGCCTCTGCCGGCCAGCCCGCCTTCAGCTTCACGTTCGGCGCCAACACGTCGCTGGCGCAGCTGAATACGTCGCTGGCGGCGAGCAACCTGACGGCGAGCCTCGACAGCTCCAACAAGCTGGTCATCAGCACGACCAACGACGCTGCCTCGACGACGATCGGTGCGGTGACCTACACTGGCACCGGCACCGCGACGTTCGGCACCGCGACCGCCCCGGTTGCCGACTCGGCTTCGCAGTCGGCGCGCGCCGCGCTGGTCCAGCAGTACAACAACACCATCTCGCAGATCACGACCACGGCGCAGGACGCGTCGTTCAACGGCATCAACCTGTTGAGCGGCGACAGCCTGAAGCTGACCTTCAACGAGACCGGCAAGTCCACGCTCAGCATCACCGGCGTCAAGTTCGATGCCGCGGGCCTCGGCCTGAAGTCGCTGGCCGCGGGCACCGACTTCCTCGACAACAACTCGGCGAACAACGTGATCGCGTCGCTGAGCACGGCGAGCTCCTCGCTGCGCAGCGAAGCCTCGACGCTGGGTTCGAACCTCTCGATCGTGCAGATCCGTCAGGATTTCTCCAAGAACCTGATCAACGTGCTGCAGACCGGTTCGTCGAACCTGACGCTGGCCGATACCAACGAGGAAGCCGCCAACAGCCAGGCGCTGTCGACCCGTCAGTCGATCGCGGTCTCCGCGCTGGCGCTCGCCAACCAGAGCCAGCAGAGCGTGCTTCAGTTGCTCCGCTAAGCGCGTCGCGCAAGCACTTCGGCAACGGCGGGGGAAACCCCGCCGTTTTCGTTTGTCTCCGGGATATTACGGTATCTGTCTGTGCCGTCAGAACGACGCATTTCGTAACGGCTGCTAACCATATTTAAAGGCGCCGGATGCATAAATATCGAGCGCTAGAATTGCGTCTCCGCGGCTCGAGAAATCCGCATCCATCGAGGTCATTAATGTCGAATGCAGCCCAGGCCTACGCTCGTACATCTACGACGACGGCGTCCCCACGCGAAATCGAGGCGCAGGCACTTCTGAAGGCGGCCCGTCAGCTACAGGAAGTCCAGTCGAACTGGAACGGTCTCGACAAGGCGCTCGATCACGCATTGCTGTTCAACCGGCGCCTGTGGTCGATCTTCCTCAGCGCAGCGCAGGGCGACGAGAATCCGCAGCCGCTCGAGGTGCGTCAGAACATCGCGAACATCGGCGTGTTCGTGATGAAGCAGACTGTCGACATCCAGATGAATCCGGACCCGGCGAAGCTGAAGTCGCTGATCGATATCAATTGCAACCTTGCCGCCGGCCTTTCAGGCCGCGGTTGATCGATCGCGCAACGACGGAGCCGCGCCATGGCCGACGTCCTGAGCATCCTGTCAGCCAACTACAAGGCCGCCGGCCTAACGGTTCCGTCGAAGACGCCCTATGTGCCGGTCGATCCGAACCTCTATGAAGGCAGCTGGAGCGGCAAGTACGCCAACAACAAGTCGTTCAACATCTCCGTGTCGAATGTCGATGGCTTCCGCGCCAAGGTGCACTACCAGAGCGACGGCACCAGCAAGTATCAGGATGTGCTGATCAAGGACGGCGCGTTCCGGATCGGCGATACCAAGTTCTCGCTGGTGCAGCAGGGGACGGCGCTGATCGCCAATGTCGTCACCGATCCGGCGACGGGGTCGACCTATCTCGACAAGGCCTACGCCACCCAGAAGACCTGAGCGCCGCCGAGGCGGCGCCTATGCCTGGCGGTCGGTCGCGTTCATCCGGGTCGGCGCGTCCTTGCTGAGATCGAGGGTGTGGAAATAGGCGCGGCGGCGCAACACGGCTTCTTCCGGAAATTGTCTCACCACCAGGTTCGTGCGGTTGTCGACCACCTGATAGACCACGGCATGGGCGTCGCGGTCGATGATGACCTGGTCGGTGACCGTCGGGGACTGGTTCGCGCGCGATGCGTTGGCGGCGTTCGGATCGATCGTGACGCGCACGCTCGGCTCCGGAGCGGTGACGCTCTGGCTCGCGGGCAATTCGGTCTTCACCGCCTTCTGCGCCGTGTCGCTCACAGGAGTGACCATCGGCGCCGCGACCGGTGCCCCCACCGGCTTGATGTTGAAATCTGTACTCATGGCAGCCTCGTAGTGCACAGGCACTAGTTTGCTTGAGTCAAATCCCAACCCCTCACGATCCGCAACTCTACGGGGAACATCTCAACAGGCTGTTAGGGAACACGCTGAACGGCGTGCTGCCGAGCTTGCGTCGAATTGAGCTAAATTGTTGGTGGGCGTCAGAGCGTGCGGCTGACGGAGATCGGCGTCATGTTGCGCGGGCCTGGCGTGGCGCGCTGTCCGCTCGCGGTGTAGGTGTTCGGGATGTTGCGGCGCTGCACCTCGGCATTGACGCCGCGCACGATGCCTTCGGAGACCGCGTGCGCGGTCGCGAGCACCGTCAGGTTGACTTGCAGCATGGCGCGGAACGTCTCGTGATGCCGCCGCAGCGTCGCGAGCAGTTCGGGATCGGTCTGCGTCAGCATCTTCTGCATCGACTTCAGATGCTCCACCGCGACCATGTAGCGTCGCGACAACTCGGACTTCTGCGCCTCGAGCCGCATGCCCTCGCGGATCTTGCCGGCGCGGACGAATTCGGTTTCCTGTTCGACGACCGCAAGCAGCGCACCCATCACTTCGGTGAGCTCGTTGGCGAGACGCGCGACGTCGGGCGGCGTCGACGTCGCAGGCCGCGCGATCGGGGCTGACGCTGGCCGCTGCTGCTGTGGACGCTGGTTCATCGCGCTGCTCCTTGAAACCGGTTAGCTCTTGTTCGCCTGTTGCAAAATCAGCGAGCGGAACACTTCGTTGGAAATGCCGACGCCGCCGGACTTGGCGAAGTTCTTCGAATATTGGTCGGTCAGCATCGAGCGCCACGGGCCGGTGCCGACCGTGTCGCCGTAGGGACCATCGCCCTTCAGGCCGGTGGTCATCTGCGAGAACATCGAGTTCAGGAACATCGATTCGAAATCGGTCGCGGTGGCTTGCGCCTTGGCGAGTTGCTGCGGCGTGACCTTCTTGATCGCGTCCTGCAACACCGGATCGGGGCGGCCCTTGAACATCGGCATCAGCGCCTTGTTCGGCATGCTGCCGGACGTGCTGTTGATCAGGCTCGTCATCACATCACCTCGATGTCGGCTTCGATCGCGCCGGCGGCCTTGATCGCCTGCAGGATGCTGATCAGGTCGCGTGGACCGATGCCGAGGCCGTTGAGGCCGTCGACCAGCTGCTGCAACGAGACGCCGTCCTTGACCACGGCGAACTTCTTGCCGTCCTCGGTGACTTGCACATTGCTGCGCGGCGTCACCACGGTGCGGCCGCGCGACAGCGGATTGGGCTGGCTGACCTGCGGGCTCTCCGAGATCGTGACGGTGAGGTTGCCTTGTGCCACCGCGACGGTGGCGACGCGGACGTCGCGGCCCATCACGATGATGCCGGAACGCTCGTCGATCACGATCCGCGCGGCCAGATCAGGTTCGACCTGCAACTGCTCGATCTCGGTCAGGAAGGCGACGACGTTGCCCTTGAACTCCGGCGGAATCGAAAGCTGCACGGTGGAGGGATCGAGCGGTTCGGCGGTCTTGACGCCGAGATAGTCGTTGACCGCGGCGGCGATCCGCTTGGCGGTAGTGAAGTCGGCGTTGCGCAGCGCGAGCCGCACATTGGGCAGCCGATTGAGCGCGAATTCGATCTCGCGCTCGATGATGGCGCCGTTGGCGATGCGGCCGACCGTCGGCACGCCGCGCACCACCTTGGCGGCTTCGCCCTCGGCCTGGAAGCCGGAGATCGCGAGCGTGCCTTGCGCCACCGCATAGACATTGCCGTCGGCGCCGAGCAGGGGGGTGACGAGCAGGGTGCCGCCGCGCAGGTCCTTGGCATCGCCGAGCGCGGAGACGGTGACGTCCATCCGCGTGCCCTGGGTGCCGAACGCCGGCAGATTGCCGGTGACCATCACGGCCGCAACGTTGCCGGTGCGGATGGTTGCGCCGCGGATGTTGACGCCCATGCGCTCGAGCATCGCTTGCAGCGATTGCTTGGTGAAGGGGATGTTGTTCAGCGTGTCGCCGGTGCCGTTGAGGCCGACCACCAGGCCGTAGCCGATCAACTGGTTCTGGCGCACGCCCTCGATATTGGCGAGGTCCTTGATCCGCGACGTCGCAGCGGCCGGCATGGCGGAGGCCGCCAGCGCCAGCAACGCGGCGCAGGCCACTCCGAATAAACGTATGATGCGGATGCCGGGCATCCCGATGCTCCCCTCAAACTCACTGTTGGATCACGCGACACTCCCATGACGGCGATCCGCCATTAACCATGCGAGCTGCGTGCCAGTTCGATTTGATCTGGCAATGTGTTGATATATTTATCGAAATTGTCTGGCTCTCGTTGGGCTGGGGTTGGCCAGGGAGCGCGAAACTGCCGTGCGGCGGCAGAAATTGCCGGGTCGTTTACGCGCCGTTAACCATAAAACGGCGATGCTCGCGGCATCAGGCCTGCGGGATCACCACGATGCGCATCTACGGACCGAACGGCACCACGCTTGGCACGTCCACCAGCTCCACGCGGCGGACCTCGTCGAGCGGCTTCTCGTTGCCGGATGCGACCACCGCGCAGGAGGAGGTCCGCTCCACCACAGCGCCGAAGGCCGCCACCAGCCTGGACGCGCTGCTCGCGCTACAGGGCGTCGAGGATCCGACCGAACGCCGCAAGCGCTCGGTGGCCCGCGGCAAGGGCGCGCTCGACGTGCTCGATGCGCTCAAACTGGGACTGCTGTCCGGCAATTTCGATTCTTCCACGGTAAACCGGCTGCGCGATGCGGCGGCGAGCCTGAAGGAATCCTCCGGCGATCCCGGCCTCGATGCCGTGCTCGGGGAGATCGAGCTGCGCGTCGAAGTCGAACTCGCCAAGGCCGGCCAATACTAGGCTGTTCTCTCGACTCATCCGCTTCACGCCGCTGGTGCCTTACGCCGCCAGCGCCTTGCGCTGCGCGTCGTAGCGGCGCTGCGCGGCCAGTACTTCCTTCAGATTCTGCTCGGCCCAGTCGCGCAGCGGATCGACCGCTTCGGCCAGCGTCGATCCGAGCGGCGTGATCGAATACTCCACGGTGACCGGAACGGTTGCGATCGCCCGGCGGCGCAGCAGCCCGTCGCGCTCGAGGCTCTTCAACACCTGCGACAGCATCTTCTGCGAAATGCCCTCGATGGCGCGGCGGAGCTGGTTGAAGCGCATCGGCTCGCTGCGCAGCAGCAACAGGATCAGCACCGCCCATTTGTCGCCGACCCGGTCGAGGATCTGGCGCGTCGGGCAGTTGGCGGCATAGGCGTCCGGCTTCAGGCTGGAAGCTTTCATCGGTTACTCCGGCGTAATCAGGTGAGACAAGGGTGCCTTCTTCACACCTACATCCATTTCGCTATCTAGTCACCATTGGAAACTATCAATCGGAGACTTGAGATGAAGATCGCCATCGCCGGCGCGTCCGGCCAGGCCGGCTCGCGGATCACCGCGGAACTCGCCCGCCGCGGCCACGCCGTCACCGCCATCGCCCGCAACCCGGAGAAGATCGCGAGCCTCCCCAACGTCACTGCCAAGAAGGGCGACGTGAACGATGAGGCGGCGCTGGCCACGCTGTGGGCCGGGCATGACGCCGCGATCAGTTCCGTGCACTTCTCGGTCAGCGATCCCGCGAAGTTGATCGGGGCGGCCAAAAGCTCCGGCGTCGGCCGCTACCTGGTGGTCGGCGGCGCCGGCAGCCTCGAAGTGGCGCCCGGCGTCCGGCTGGTGGCCACCCCGAACTTCCCGCCCCAATACAAGGCCGAGGCGACCAAGGGGGGTGAGTTCCTCGACCTGTTGCGCGGCGAAAAGGACCTGAATTGGACCTTCCTGTCGCCCTCGGCGTTGTTCGTGGCGGGTGAGCGGACCGGCAAGTTCCGGCTCGGGACCGACCAACTGCTGACCGCATCGGACGGCAAGAGCTGGATCTCGTTCGAGGACTTCGCAGTTGCACTCGCCGACGAAATCGAGCGTCCGTCCCACCTCCGCCAGCGCTTCACGGTCGGTTACTGAGGGACCGGGAGAAACGCCCGGAGAAGCGCCAAGGCGGCCTCCAAGCAGGGCGGATAAGTTTGCCTGTGCAAGGCCTTGGGGGCGGCCCGGCTTTCGCGGTGGCAGATATTGTCTGTCACATGACGTGGCTATATAAGGCGCCGCGCGGAGGGGTCCTGTTCCCCTCCGCCTCACAGGGACATGGCTGCCTTTGGAAAAGCTGAAGAACTACCGGCCGACTGAAAAAGAGCCTTTCATGAATGAGCGGCAGCGCGACTATTTCCGCGCCAAGCTGCTGGCCTGGAAGGATGAAATCCTCCGCGAATCGAAGGTCACGTTGCAGACGTTGCAGGAAGAGAACGTCAATCATCCCGACCTCGCGGACCGAGCGTCCTCGGAAACCGACCGTGCGATCGAACTGCGTGCCCGCGATCGTCAGCGCAAGCTGATCTCCAAGATCGACGCGGCGCTCCAGCGCATCGAAGACAACACCTACGGCTATTGCGAAGAGACCGGTGAACCGATCTCGCTGAAGCGGCTCGAAGCCCGCCCGATCGCGACGCTGTCGGTGGAGGCGCAGGAACGCCACGAGAAGCGCGAGAAGGTCTATCGCGACGAATAGTGGCGGTTGATCGCCACCAATTGATCCCGGCGCGCACCGGTTGTAGATTCGCGCCGCCATGATGACACGTACTCTCAACATCGCATCGGTGTTCTTCCTGGGCTGATCTCGTTTCCGAGAGGAAACACGCTTCCGCGTGGAAGTGCCGATCGTCCCCGCAAGCCTGGGCTCGCGGGATTCCAGCGAACCGAATGAGCCGGCCAAACTCCGCGCAGCGCGGAGCATCGACGGCTCGTGACAATTTGAGAGACAATCATGACCGACCAACACGACGCGCGCGCGTTGAGCGATGCGCAGATCGCGCAATTCATCGAACAGGGCTTTGTCAGGATCGACAACGCCTTTCCGCGGGAACTCGCCGAACAGGGACGTGCCATCATGTGGCGCGACATCCCCTGCAGCGAGCACGACCCTTCGAGCTGGACATACCCGGTGGTGCGGTTGCCCGGCTATGGCGGCCCGCCGTTCCGGGAAGCGATCAACACGCCGGTGCTGCACCGGGCGTTCGACCAGATCGCAGGACCAGGCCGTTGGCGCCCGCGCGACAACATCGGAACCTTTCCGGTGCGCTTCCCGCATCCGGACGATCCTGGCGATGCCGGCTGGCATGTCGATGTCAGCTTTCCCGGCGACGATTGCGACCCGAACGAGCGCAGCGACTTCTCGGCATGGCGGGTGAACGTCAACTCGCGCGGCCGGGCGCTGCTGTTGCTGTTCCTGTTCTCCGACGTCGGCGAGCACGACGCGCCGACCCGGATCAGGGTCGGCTCGCATCTGCCGATGGCGCGCTATCTGGCGCCGGCCGGCGAGGCGGGACGCGCGCGCATGAACCTCGAGCAAATGGGCGCCGATTGCGAGATCGCGCTCGCAAGCGGCGAAGCCGGCACGGTCTATCTGTGTCATCCATTCCTGGTGCATGCCGCGCAGAAGCATCGCGGCACGACGCCGCGCTTCATGGCGCAACCCGCGCTGGCTCCCGGCGAGCCGTACCGGCTCACGCGTGACGACGCGGCTTACGCGCCAGTCGAGATCGCGATCCGGCGGGCGCTCGGCATGGTGTGACGGATGCCGACCTGAAGGCGAGGCGGCATTCAGGCCAGTCCGGCCTCGATTGTCGCCTCGCTTGCCGCGGTGCTAGTCTGCGAGCCGTAGGTCTTCGACCACGTCAGCAATTCGCGGAACGCCGGCGTCAGGCCCCACGCCGACTCCGTCAGCTCATAGGCGACTTGCAGCGGCTTCTCGGCGAGCACCTTGCGCGCCACCAGCCCGTCGCGTTCGAGCTCGCGCAGCTGCGCCGTCAGCATGTGCTGGGTGACGGGACTGAGCGCGCGGCGCAGCGCGCCGAACCGCACGCCGCCATGCATCAGCGTGAACAGGATCTCGAGCTTCCACTTGCCGCTGAGCGCATGGATCGCCTGCTTGGAGTCGATCAGCAGGCTGGTATCGGTGTGGCAGCTGTCGCAGTCACCGCTGTCACACACATCGCTGGTACTGTTTTCCATACCGGTCTCGATTTTCATTCTACTTGCTCGAACAGAGATAGTGACCAGATGCGGCCTGTGCAGGGTGGGCAGCGCGATGCCCGAACCCGCCGAACCATGGAAGGGCGAGGACATGAGCACGGTGTTGGTCACGGGCGGATCGGGCTTCATCGGCGTACATACGATTTTGCAGCTGCTGGCTGCCGGGCATGACGTGCGCACCACGCTGCGCAATCCGGATCGCAGCGCGGACGTGATCGCGATGCTGCGTCAGGGTGGCGCCGCCGCGCCCGACAAGATTGGCTTCGTCACCGCCGATCTGCTGCGCGACGACGGCTGGCGCGAGGCGGCTGCGGGGTGCGACTACGTGCTCCATGTTGCATCGCCGCTTGGCTCCCATGTGCCCGAGGACGAGAACGAGCTGATCGTTCCGGCGCGCCAAGGCACGTTGCGGGTGTTGCGCGCCGCGCGCGATGCCGGCGTCAAGCGCGTCGTCGTCACGTCATCGTTTGCCGCGATCGGTTATGGCCATCCGCCGCAAACAGAGCCGTTCGACGAGACGGTCTGGAGCAATCTCGAAGGGCCCGACGTGCAGGCCTATCCGAAATCCAAGACGCTGGCCGAGCGCGCGGCCTGGGATTTCGTCGCGCGCGAGGGAAACGGTCTGGAGCTCGCCGTGGTCAATCCCACCGCCGTATTCGGCCCGGCGCTCGGCCCCGATTTCTCCGAATCGATCGGCATCATCAAGGCGCTGCTCGACGGCGCGATGCCGGCGGCGCCGCGGATCCATTTCGGCCTCGTCGATGTGCGCGACGTCGCCGACCTGCATCTGCGCGCAATGACATCGCCCAACGCCAGGGGCGAGCGGTTCCTGGCGGTCGCCGGCGAGATCATGTCGGTACAGCAGGTCGGCCGGGTGTTGCGCGAGAAGCTCGGCAGCCAGGCGCGGCGGGTGCCCCGGTTCCAGGTGCCCGACTGGATGATGCGGCTCGCCGCACGGCGCAATCCGCTGGCCCGCGCCGCCCTGCCATTGCTGGGCAAGGTGCGGCGTTCCACCAGCGCCAAGGCGCAACGCGTGCTCGGCTGGAAGCCGCGCGGCAATGAGGAGATGATCGTTGCCACCGCCGAAAGCCTGATCGGGCTCGGCCTGGTCAAGGCCTGACGGCATCTCGCATCCCGCGTGCTTGCCAGATGCGTCTGTGAGTGCTGAATTGCCGCGAGCAGACGGAGGCGCCATCTCGGCGCCGCGATCATCAGGGAGGCTGCGCAGATGGATCGGGTCCTCGCGGCCGCAAAAGCGATCGCCAGCGCGCGCCGCAGTCGCGCGCCGCTCAAGGCACTTTCGAAAGACGTCGTGCCGGGCGACGAGGCCGAAGGCTACCTCGTGCAGCGCGCGTTGCATGATCTGCTGCAAGCCCAGCTCGGCAGTCTCGTCGGCTACAAGATCGGCTGCACCAGCGCGGTGATGCAGGAATATCTCGACATCCCGCACCCCTGTGGCGGCGGCGTGTTCGAGAAGGTCGTGCATGACAGCGGTGTGCGGCTGCCGGCGGCCGATTTCGTCCATGTCGGCGTTGAATGCGAGATCGCGGTGCGGCTGGCGCGCAATCTCGCGCCAGGCGAGGCGCCGTTCACCGCCGAATGGGTCGCCGAGGCGATCGAGGCCTACTATCCAGCGATCGAGATCGTCGACGATCGCTACGTCAAATGGGAGACGCTGGGCGCGCCGACATTGATCGCCGACGACTTCTTCGCGGCCGGCTGCGTGCTCGGCGAGGCGGTGCCGCGGATCACCGCGCCCGATCTGCGCACGGTCGCGGGACGCGCCATCGTCAACGGCAAGGAGGAAGGCCGCGGCACCGGCGCCGATGTGCTGGGCCACCCTCACAACGCGCTGGCCTGGCTCGCCAATCATCTCGCCGCGGAGGGCCGTGGCCTGCATGCCGGCCAGATCGTGCTGACCGGCAGCCTGGTCAAGACGGTGTGGCTGAAGGCGGGCGACACGGTCGTGATGGAGCTCGATGGTCTCGGCAAGGTCGAGGCGACGTTCACCTGAGCATCAGATCGTCGGCCGCTTCGCGTCCGTGACCAGCTCGACCTTGCCGTCGGTCAGTCGATAGACCGCGCCGACAATCCTGAGCTTGCCCTGGTCGACCGCAGCGCCGAGGATCGGTGTCGCCGATTTCAGCTTCGCGACATTGTCGATGACGTTCTGCCGGATCGCGTTGGCGAGCCGGTCGCCCGGCTTGCCCTCGGTCGCCTTCACCGCCGGCGCGATCGCGTTGACCAGCGAGGGCAGGTGACCGGGCAGGGTGGTGTTGTCCTTCAGCGACTTGATCGCGGCATCGACCGCTCCGCAGCTGTCGTGGCCGAGCACCATGAACAGCGGCACGTTGAGCACGGATGATGCGTATTCGAGACTGGCGATGGTCTCGTCGCTGGCGAAATTGCCGGCGACACGGCACACGAACAGATCGCCGCGGCCGGTATCGAACGCATATTCCGGCGCGATGCGGGAATCCGCGCAACTCAGGATGCCGGCGAACGGATTCTGTCCGCCCGCCAGCGCTTCGCGCTCGTGCTTGAAATCATGCCGCTGCGACACGCCTTCGACATAGCGGAGGTTGCCCTTCACCAGCCGGTCGAGTGCGGCGTCCGGCGGCAGCGCGTTCTGCGGCTTCGGCGGTGGCTTTGTCTCTTTGGCGGAAACCGGTGGCGTGAAGGCGAGGCTGGCAGCGGTGCAGGCAGCGGCAGCGAGGAAATGGCGTCGGGAGGTTGGGCTGGGAGCTGTGGCGTCGCAGAGCTGGCACATCAAGGTTCTCCGTGAACAAGGACCGCATCCGCGCGACATTTGTAGGTCAGGGGCAATGCCTGCGCAACGACACGCATCGAGCGCCGCGTCCACCCGTATCGTCCTGGCTTGCACCTGGGCGACGCCAAGCACACGGTGTCATCACCCGCGAAATGTTTAGCCCGGAGACATGGCTGACACCTGTTCGGAGACATGACTGACAGGTTGGTCGCTGGTCGAGCCGGGCGATGACGGCTGAGGATAGGACGCAACTTCGTGCCTCACGACATGATTGCCCGAGCTTGTATTTCGTTTCGCCCTCTCATCGAGGAGGGCGCAGGGAAAGCCGGGGCCGATCGCACCCATTCCGCGATCTAAGACCTGCTCTTTTAAATAACCAATGGGATATGTGAATGAGGGAGGGCCGGCGGGGTTGAGCTACCGAACGGTATGAAATTCTGGCTAAAATTATGCCAGCAAGTTTCCTGTTGACTGATCCATAGCTAGTTGGTTATACGTTTGTCCATAACCAACGGGTTATGGATTGCCATGCCGGATGCCCATGATTTGCTGTTTCGAACTCTCGCCGATCCGACCCGCCGGGCGATCTTCGAGCGCCTGTGCCGCGAGGGCGAGCAGACTGTCGGTGCGTTGACGGCGCGGGCGAAGATTTCGCAGCCGGCGGTGTCGAAGCATCTCGGCGTGCTGAAGCAGGCCGGACTGGTACGCGACCGCCATGAGGGCAGGCAGACGCATTACAGCGCGCAACTCGGCGCGCTGGCGCCGCTGATCGACTGGACCAGCCAGATGGCGGGCTTCTGGCAGAACCGGTTCGACCACCTCGAAGATCTCCTCAAAAGGATGGACCAATGAACAAGACCACTCCTGAGACGCGTTCCGCGATCGTCGAGCGCGAATTTCCTCATCCGCCGGAGAAGCTCTGGCGCGCGTTGACGCAACCGCATCTGATGGAGGAGTGGTTGATGAAAAACGATTTCAAGCCCGTGGTCGGACACAGCTTCAATCTGCGCGGCGAGTGGGGCGGCGTGCTGGATTGCAAGGTGCTCACCGTCGAGCCGCACAGGACGTTGTCCTACACCTGGAACTTCGCGCACGAGGATGCTGCCTACAATCTCGAGAGCGTGGTGGTGTTCACGCTGACGCCGACCGCGCGCGGCACCCATCTTCGCGTCGAACAATCCGGCTTCCAGCCGCATCAGAAGCAGGCCTATGGCGGCGCCCATGCCGGATGGAAGCAGTTCCTCGAGAAGCTCGATCGGCTGGTCGCGCGCGAAGCCTGATCGTCTCTCCCTCGTCATTGCGAGCGAAGCGAAGCAGAGCAATCCATCTCTCTGCACGTGCTGCACGATGGATTGCTTCGTCGCTATCGCTCCTCGCAATGACGATTGTACTCACATCGTCCAACGGGAGTTCACATTGAACTGGAACAACTTGATCCGCCAATCTCACCGCTGGCTGTCGATCGTCTTCACGGTCGCCGTCATCATCAACATCGTCGCAATGATCGCGCAGCTGCAAGCGGCCTGGATCGGCCTGCTGGCGCTGTTCCCGCTGATCCCGATGCTGCTCACTGGCCTGTATCTGTTTGCGTTGCCCTATCTGGCGCCGCGGCGGCGCCAGCATCGCGGATCGACGGCGGTGTCCCAGCTGTGATTGGATGGGTGATCGCACCGGACAGGCGAGAAGCGTGAGGCAGCAATGACGGCATCGGAACAAATCGACCGGATGATCGAAGGGCTCACCGACTGGCGCGGCAAGACGCTCGCCAGCCTGCGCAAGAGCATCCTCGCCGCCGACCCCGGAATCATCGAGGAGTGGAAATGGATGGGCAGCCCGGTGTGGTCGTGCGACGGCATCATCGCGGTCGGCAACGCCCACAAGGGCAAGGTGAAGTTGACTTTCATGTACGGGGCGCAACTGCCGGATCCCGACAAGCTGTTCAACACCGGCTTCGAAGGCAATGTACGGCGTGCGATCGATCTGTTCGAGGGCGACAAGATCAACGGACCTGCGCTGAAGGCCCTCATTCGCGCCGCGATCGAGCTCAACCAGGCCAAGAAGAAGCCGGCCGGGAAAGCGGCGAAGAAGGCCGCGGGCGTTGGTGCGCCGGCAAAGAAGAAAGCGTGAGCGACGCTGGCGCGTGGTCCGCTGATCCGGTCGGGACGAGATGATCAGGACCAGGCTCGCGACACTGCCGGATGCGGGAGCGATTTCCGCGCTGCTGATGGCCGACTCCGGGGCTCACGGCGGCCTGCTGCTCGGGCAGTGGCCGCGCGAAACGATCGAGACGCGGATATCGAGCGGGCAACCGATCGTCATCGCGACCGACGAAGCCGATCGGTTGCTCGGCGCGCTGCTGACGTCGGAGCAGGATTTTGACGAGGCTCCGCCGGTACGGGCCATGCTGATGGCGTGGCCGGGCGGTCCTGATGCTTACGTGTACGGACCGGTGTGCATCTCCCGCGACGCGCGCGGCCTTGGCGTGCTCGAGGCGTTGTATGCGGAGCTCCGGGCGAGGTTTCCGGGCCGCGAGGCCATCCTGTTCGTCAGGGAGGACAATCCTCGCTCGCTGAAGGCGCATCTGCGGCTCGGCATGCGCGAGGTCGCGCACTTTGACCTCGGCGGCAAGGTTTTCGTCGTTCTGAGCGACGGGCCCGAATTCGGGTGATAAGCGTATCGCTGCCGGCAACCTAGGGTTCCGCGCGCGGGAACTCGGACCCCAAGGTAGGAATTCGTCAGAAACAAAATATTTACTATCGGATACATATCCTCGGCGACCTTGCCAGAAGTTGTATCTGATTACCGATGCAATTGAGAGGGCAGCTGCTAACCCTGTGGCTGTGGAGTGAGCGGGTTTCGTGTCGAAGCGCCCGTTGGAATGGCAGTCGCAATGGCAGTCGCAACGCTCAGTCGGCCGGTTGGTCCGTCACGGATCGCTTCGTCGTCGGACACCGAAGTCGCACCGCAGGCCTCTCCGGTCACAGCAACTGGCGTACTTCGAACCCCGCAACCTCATCAGCGGATCGAGCGGGCTTCATGGCTGGTCGGCATCGCGGCGAGCGGCTTCGCCGGCTTCCTGCTCTGGAAATTTCAGATCGACGTCGAGCCCGAAAGCCTGACGCTGTTTTCAGGCCTGATGGGGTTTCTGCTTGCCGTCGATATCGTGTACGGCAGATGGCGGTCCGCTCCGGTTCTGTCCAACCTGGCCGCGGCAGTCGCCGTGTTCTTCTGGTCGGCCGCGGCGGCGGCGACGATCAGCCTCGTCGGCCTCAGATACAAATTCCCACTGATCGACGACGGTCTCGCCAAGGCCGATCGCCTCATCGGGATAGATTTGCAGTCGATCATCCCATGGTTTGCGGACCATCCACGGCTGACAGAACTGCTCGCTGTCGCCTATTGCAGCTCCTTCGTGCAGGTGGCCGCGCTGTTCGTCCTCCTGGCGGTGACAAAGCGTTTCGACAAGCTCTGGCAACTGGTATTCGTGTTCGCCCTGACGATCGTTGCGTCGACGACGTTCTCGGTGTTCTGGCCTGCCAAGGGCGCCTTTGTCTATTTCGACCATCCCGTCGCGATCCTCAACGCGCTGCCCGAGCACGCCGGGATCTATCATCTTGCGAAGTTCGAATACTTCCGTAACGCGGCCGCGCCTGAATTGTCGTTGAGCAATCTGCAGGGCGTGGTGACGTTTCCGTCGTTCCACACCTGCCTCGCCCTGATGACGATTTTCGCGACGATCGGCATGCGGTGGCTGTTCGGCATCACCTTGATCTGGAACGTTCTCGTCCTCGTCTCGACGATCCCGATCGGGGGCCATTACGTCATCGATCTCATTTGCGGAGCGCTGCTGTGGCTGGCGGCGATGAAAGTCGAGGCGATGCTCCGCAGATCGTCCATGACCGGGCGCGCAATGCCGATGCCGGAAGCCGCGTCCGCCTAGCCGCGCAATCGGGCTTTGGCAGCTGCACGATCACCGGACCCGCAACCCGGTTGCGG
>NZ_DDOP01000046.1:927-21319 GCF_002341725.1 Bradyrhizobium sp. UBA2491 | reverse complement strand
TGCCTTCGTGTGCACGATCACTGGACCCGCAACCGCGGTGGCCTGCCCGACCAGCAGTGGCCCGAGATTGTCGTCGATCCAGGCCAGCGCGCGGCGGTTGGCTTCCTCGGCACCGGCGTGGTTGTTGAAGACGCTGATCGCGGTGACGGTGTCGTCGCCGGCATAGACGACGTAGTAGGCCATGAAGCCTTCGACGTCGCTGATGATCGGGATCGCGCCTTCCTTGATCCGGCGCGCGAGTTCTTCGGCGGTACCGGTCTTTGCCTTGGCCTGACGGATAGCGGCATACATCGGTCTGCTCCTTCCGGCTGGATCGATCGGGCTGCGCTTGACGCGCATGAGCGATGCTACGCCGGCCAGGGCGCGGACGCTATCGGGAACGGGCGCGGATCAGACGAAGCGCTTGCTCGCCAATGGATTTGGCGCGCGGCGATCGACGGTGAGCCGCGGCAGCCGCGCCAGATCGCCGGATGCGGGCGGGCAGGTTGGTCTTGGCGGAGGCGCAGCATCCGGTAGTTGCAGGAACAGCGTGGCCTCGAACAGCACGCCGGGGGCCTGTTTGGCCGTGCCCATGCACACCGCGCGATTGCCGTTGAACGTGCCCGTCAGCTCTGCTTCGACCTCGTCGCATCCGAACACGGTTGTGAACGGGCCGTCGGCATAGCGGCGCGTCGTCAGGGTCGCCGTGAAGCGATCCTGGTCGAGCTGATAGGAGCCGCCATAGCTGAACATGGCGTCGCCGCCGCTGATCCTGCCGTTTGCGAGCTGGACTATTCCGGTGCCTTCGCCGCGCGGCGTCCGGAACCACGCCGCATATTGACCGTCTCTTTGCATGGCCGTCATACGACCCGAAAACCCTGCGTTGTCTTCTCACTACGTTGCAAGCGTTGGGACTGCCACTGTGCGTTGTCGCGACGGTTAACGAACCCGGAAAGCGATCGCGCGACTTGCGCAAGGCAGTATCGGACTGATGCGCGTCGCTCGTGCAAGTGCACGCGACCGGTCACAAAATGCCACGGCCCTCGCCAGGGGAGCTAGCGAGGGCCGTGTTGGTACACCGCGTCGCGCCTAGGTTCGCGACGAGATGTGGGAGCTCGTGAAAGTCTTAGTCGGGCCTGATCCTCATCCGAAATCTTTCGGGATCATGTGGCTAGAAGGGCAAGAGCACGTCGAGAACCTGCTGGCCGTAGCGCGGCTGTTGCACGTCGGTGATCTGGCCGCGTCCGCCATAGGCGATGCGGGCCTGCGCGATCTTCGAGGAGTCGATGGTGTTGTCGCTCTGGATATCTTCGGGGCGCACGATGCCGGCCACGATCAGTTCGCGGATTTCATAGTTGACGCGGATCTCCTGCTTGCCCTCGACCACGAGGTTGCCGTTCGGCAGCACCTGGGTGACGACGGCGGCGACGTTGGTCTGCAACGCTTCCTGGCGGTTCACCGAGCCCTTGCCGTCGCTCGACGCCGAGGAATCGGCGGTGAGCAGGCGGCCGGGCAGGATCTTGTTGGCCTGCGAGATGGTCTGCGAGCCGAGGAAGTTGGTCACGCCGGAATCTTCCGAATTGGTCCGGCTGCGCTGGGTTTCGTTGGCGATCGCGGCCTTGTCGGTGAAGTTCACCGTGATGGTCAGGATGTCGCCGACGCGCGCGGCGCGCTGGTCCTTGAAGAAGGCACGGGAGCCGCTGCGCCACAGCGAGTTCGGGCTGTAGGAGGCGACCTCGGGCTTCGGCATCGGCATCTGCACCGGCTTGTAGCCGGGCTGCGTGGTCGGGTTGTCGATCGAGGACAGCTTCGGCTGTTCGCCGATCTGGGAGAGCCGGTCGATCGAGGAGCAACCGCTGGCGATCGTTCCGAGTGCGACCAGCGCACTGGTCAAAGCGAGGCGGTTGGTACGGTACTGGGACATGAACCTTACTCGGCGTTTGGTGCGACTGAACTCAGCTTGACGGGAGCGGAATTTGACGGGGCGTCGTCGGCGACCGGCGCGGCGCGCGGGGTGGCGACAGAGATCGTCACCTGGCCACGGCCGCTGACGACGCCGGAGATGGTGCGTTTGGTTTGCAGATTCATCACCGAGACGACGTCGCCTTCGGCGCCGCCATCCATCGCCTTGCCGCGGATCGTGAGGTAGAGGCCGCCGTTCTGGTAGATCAGCGTGACGTTCTGGTCACGGGTGACGAGATCGGGCTTGGCGAGGTCGGGAACGCGCAGCGCGCGGCCGGCACCGATCTGGCGGCGGGCCTGCATGCCGACGGCGCTGTCGCGGATCGCAGCGTCGTTGCCGACTTCGGCTTTCGGGCGGCGTTCGACGATCACGTCGGACGCCTTCAGCACGTCGCCGCGCTCGACGCTGCGGGTCAGGATCGCGGCCTCGACGGTCTCGATCGCTGTGCCGGTGAAGCGCAGCTTGAGCGGCGCGCTGCCGGCGTCGTTGCCGATCTCGAAGCTGACGTCGAAGCGCGTGCTGCGCGGGTCGTAGCGCACGGCGACCGGCTGCAAGGTGCCGGTGTTGGTGGCTTCGAGGCGGAGGTCGCCTGGATCGCGGTCGAAGGTCAGGGCGATGTCGGCGGCATTGCCGAGGCCGTGGCGGCGCTCCAGCACCCGTGCCACCTGCTGCTCGATCTCCTTGGCGTCGACCGTGCGCGCCAGCCGCGTGACGGTGATTTCCTTGAGATCGCGGGTGTCGACGCCGATGATCTGGCGGGCGCGCAGGATGTTCAGGACCTGGGCGACCGGCAGCGTGCCGGTGGTGCCGAGATCCGGCGCGCGGTAGATCGCGATCGAGGCGGCGCTGCCGGCATTCTCGACGAGGTCGCCGACCCGCACGATGTCGTCGGCGACGGTGACGCTGGCGCGCAATGTCGGCTGCGCGATGACGCTCTCGCTTTGACCCTGCACTTGTGCGAGCGAGGGCGTCGCGGAGACTGCTAACAATATGGCGACGAAGAGCGAGCGGGTGATCATCGACATCATCCTCAGCGGAACAGGTTGGAGGTCGATTGCATCATCTGGTCGGCCGCCGAGATGACCTTCGAGTTCATCTCATAGGCGCGCTGGGCTGCGATCAGGTTGGAGATTTCAGACACCACTTCGACGTTGGCCTGCTCGAGGTTGCCCTGCTGCATGTCGCCGTAGCCGTCGGTCGAGGCGATGCCGTCCTGCGGCTGCCCCGACGCCGGCGTTTCCTGGAACAAGTTGTCGCCGATCGGGTTCAGACCGGCCTTGTTGACGAAGCGCGTCAAGCCGATCTGGCCGATCGTGGTCGATGCGGTCTGGCCGGGCAGCGTCACCGAGACCTGGCCCTGCGTGTTGATGGTGAGGCCGGAGGCGTTCTGCGGGATCGTGATCGTCGGCTGCACCGGGTTGCCCTGGGCGTTGACGACGCGGCCCTGGTTGTCCATCTGGAACGAGCCGTCGCGGGTATAGGTGAAAGTGCCGTCCGGCATCAGGATCTTGAAGAAGCCTTCGCCGCGGACCGCGATGTCGAGGTCGTTGCCGGTCGGCGACAGCGTGCCCTGGGTCATCATCCGTGGCGTGCCGACGGTCTTGACGCCACCGCC
The DNA here is from genome assembly GCF_002341725.1 of Bradyrhizobium sp. UBA2491. NCBI lineage: Bacteria > Pseudomonadati > Pseudomonadota > Alphaproteobacteria > Hyphomicrobiales > Nitrobacteraceae > Bradyrhizobium > Bradyrhizobium sp. UBA2491. The sequence continues at coordinate 17,762 of NZ_DDOP01000046.1, read as the reverse complement.
GAGATCGATACCCATCGGCAGGATGGTGTTCTGTTGCGACGCCTGCGCACCGACGCGGCGCACATGGTCGTAGATCAGGTCCTGGAACGCGGCGCGTTGCTTCTTGTAGCCCGTGGTTTGCAGGTTCGCGATGTTGTTGGAGATCACCTGAACGCTGAGTTCCTGGGCGGCCATCCCGGTCGCAGCGGTGTAGAGTGCGCGCATGGGTCAGCCTCCGATCAGGTCGGCACGTCGGCGAGCTTCTCGATCGCCGATTTGTGCAGGTCGCTCTGCTGTTGCAGCAGGGTCGCGATTTGGGTGTAGGTCCGCGTGATCTCGAGCATGCGGCTCATCTCGACGACGGAGTTGACGTTGGACTTCTCGACGAAGCCCTGGCGCAGCATCGATTTGGTATCGTTGACCGGCGCCGCGCCTTCGCCCGGCGCGTAGAGGTTGGCGCCTTCCTTGAGCAGGCGCTGCGCCTCCGGGAACGAGACCAGGCGCAGCCTGCCGCGTACCGAATCGATGGTGGAGGTGCCCTCGAGCACGGTGATGTTGCCATCGGCTGCGATGGCGACGTCGTGGTCGGTTTGCTGGAAGGTGATCGGACCCGAGTTGCCGAGCACCTGGAAGCCGTCGGAGGTGACGAGCTGGCCCTGATTGTTGATCTGCAGATTGCCGTCGCGGGTGTAGCGTTCGCCGGCGGGCGTCTGCACCACGAGGAAGCCGCTGCCGTCGATCGCGACGTCGAGCGGGTTCTTGGTCTGCTCGGTCGGTCCCTGCGAATAGTCGCGATAGGTCGCGCGGTCCTGCACAAAGGACACCCGGCGGTCATTGCCCGCGAAATTGTCCTCATGCGCGTTCGAGGAGAGGTACTCCTGGAACAGCGACCGGTCGGCCTTGTAGCCGTTGGTGTTCGCGTTGGCGATGTTGTTGGCAACGACGTCGAGCTGCCGTTCCAGCACCATCTGCTTCGATAGTCCGACCAGAAGCGTATTCTGCATCGGTGGTTCTCCCCTGTGAGGTGATCCGAAGCAGAGGTTCTCCCAAACCCTTACGCCGGACCGTCGGTAACCATTGGGTTCTCCCAAACCCGCCAGTCACGCCGTCCTCTCAGCGAAAGCCGTGCCAACTTGAAATACTGAGATGTTTCAATTGATTAGGTGTTTTTCCGGGCGCCCCAACGGGCGGCAGAAAGGTCTTGTTGACCATGTTTGCCCGGCAGTTTTTTCCTAGTGGATGGTAAATCCTAATCTTCCGTTAACCATTCGGGCCCTAGCGTTGCCGCAGTGGGGCGCGTGTGCGCCGGCGGCATTTGTATTGCGTCTTCAGGCCAAGGCTGGGGCAAATCGCGTTCGCATCCTTCAGAGTGAAGCGAGCGGACGATGGCGGACGAGGAAAAGACGGATGGCGGCGAAGGCGCGGCCGCTCCGAAGAAGGGCAAGCTCAAGCTGATCATTGCCGTCGTCGGCTTCCTCGTCGTGCTCGGCGCGGGCGCAGGCGGCTGGTTCTTCTTCATGCGCGGTCATGGCGACGAGCAGCATGCCGAGGCGGCGCCGCCGCCGAAGCCGCCAAGCTTCGTCGACGTGCCGGACATGCTGGTCAATCTGGTCGGCGCCCCCGGCGAGCGGGTGCAATATCTCAAGCTGAAGCTCGTGCTCGAGGTGAAGGAAGAGAAGCAGGCCGAGGCGATCAAGCCGGCGCTGCCGCGGGTCACCGACCTGTTCCAGACCTACATGCGCGAACTGCGTCCGAGCGATCTCAATGGCTCGGCCGGCCTGTTCCGCCTCAAGGAAGAGCTGACCAAGCGCGTCAACCTCGCGCTGGCGCCCAATTCGGTGAACGCGGTGCTGTTCAAGGAAGTCGTGATCCAGTGACGGGATGGATGTAAAGCCATGGCCGGCAACGACCAGATGGACCAGGACGCCATCGCCGCCCAATGGGAAGCCTCGCTCGATTCCGAGGATCCCGCGGCGGCCGCGGCGGAAGCTGCCAAGAACGAGCTCACCGAGAACATGGCGCTGCAATGGGCCGCCATGGTCGAGGACGGCAGCCGCGACTTCGGCGGCAAGAGCACCAATGGCGAGCGCGTGCTGTCGCAGGAGGAGATCGACAATCTGCTCGGCTTCACGGTCGGCGACGTCAGCCTCGACGACCATTCCGGCATCCGTGCCATCATCGATTCCGCGATGGTGTCCTACGAGCGTCTGCCGATGCTCGAAATCGTGTTCGACCGCCTGGTGCGGTTGATGACGACATCGTTGCGCAATTTCACCTCCGACAACGTCGAAGTCTCGCTCGACCGCATCACCTCGGTGCGGTTCGGCGACTACATGAATTCGATCCCGCTGCCGGCGGTGCTTTCGGTGTTCAAGGCGGAGGAGTGGGAGAATTTCGGGCTCGCCACCGTCGACTCCAGCCTGATCTATTCGATGATCGACGTGCTGCTCGGCGGCCGCCGCGGCCAGACCCAGCTGCGCATCGAGGGCCGGCCCTACACCACGATCGAGACCAATCTGGTCAAGCGGCTGGTCGAGGTGGTGCTGTCCGACGCCGAGCAGGCGTTCCGGCCGCTGTCGCCGGTGACCTTCACGATCGACCGGCTCGAGACCAATCCGCGCTTTGCCGCAATCAGTCGCCCGGCCAATGCCGCGATCCTGGTCCGCCTGCGCATCGACATGGAAGACCGCGGCGGCAATGTCGAATTGCTGCTGCCTTATGCCACCATCGAACCGATCCGCAACGTGCTGTTGCAGATGTTCATGGGCGAAAAATTCGGCCGCGACCCGATCTGGGAAGGCCATTTCGCGACCGAAGTGGCACAGGCCGAGATCGCGGTGGACGCGGTGCTCTATGAAGCCGATATCCCGCTGAAGGAGCTGATGAAGCTCAAGGTCGGCGACACGCTGCCGCTGGATATCCGTTCCGACGCGCTGGTCTCGGTCCGTTGCGGCAACGTCACCTTGACGGAAGGCCGCATGGGCCGCGTCGGCGACCGCGTCGCGATCCGCGTCACCAAGAATTTGCGCAAACCCCAAACCACCTTCGCGATGTTCGAGAAGGCGGATGAGCGGACCAAGATGATGGAGGCCCCATGAGTCATCTACTAGGACTGGCAATCGAGAGCCTGGTGGCCGTGCTGCTGATGCTGACGATCGGCTATTGCTGGCTGCTCAACAAGCGCCTGCAGCGGCTGAAGGCGGACGAGCATTCGCTGAAGGCTGTCATTGCCGAATTGATCACGGCCACGGAGATCGCCGAGCGGGCGATCGGCGGGTTGAAGCACGCCGTGCGCGACGTCAACGAGAACCTCGGCAACCAGCTCGATGCGGCGACGCAGATGTCGGGACTGCTGAAGACCCAGCTCGCCGAAGGCGATCACGTGGTGCGTCGACTCTCCAAGATCGCGCTCGCGGCACGGCCGTCCGAGCCCGCGCCTGCACCGGTACGCGCGTCCGCGCCCGCCGCACCGGCGGCGCCGGCGCCCAGGGTCTCCGCCGCTCACGCGGTCGCCGCGGCGGCTGAAGCCTTCACCGAGCGCCGGAGGGCCGCCGGCCTCGCTGCATGAAGTGGCTTCGTGACATCAGAGTGATGCCCGTGGTGCTGGTCGCGATCTTCGGCCTGATGGTGCTGAAGGTCGCGGGCCTCGTGCTCGATGGCGGCTACGTGTTTGCCGACGACACGCCGCCGGCCGGTCCGTCCTGGGCGCAGCAGAACTTCAACTTCCCCGGCGCCAGCAAGCCGGTGGCCGAGACCCGGACCAAGGCCGATCCCGGCGACATCACGGGCTCGGTGCACGGCAAGGAAGAAAAGAAGGAAGAGGCGCCGAAGCCGGCAACGCCGGCCGCCGAAACCGCCAAGCCCGACGGCGTCGTGGTCAATCTCGATGCGCCCGCGCCGGTGTCGGCGTCCGAGCGCGCGATCCTGGAACGGTTGCAGTCGCGCCGCCAGGAGTTGGAGACGCGGGCACGCGAGGTCGAGATCCGCGAAAGCCTGTTGAAGGCGGCCGAGAAGCGCATCGAGGCCAAGGTCGAGGAGGCCAAGGCCAATGACGCCAAGGCGAATGCCGATGCGGCGGCAAAGGTCGAAGCCGAGGCCGCCCGCTTCAAGGGCATCGTCACGATGTATGAGAACATGAAGCCGAAGGACGCCGCCAAGGTGTTCGACCGGCTCGAGATGGGCGTGCTCTACCAGATCGCCTCGCAGATCCAGCCGCGCAAGATGTCGGACATTCTCGGCCTGATGCAGCCGGAGGCCGCGGAGCGGCTCACCGTCGAACTCGCCCGCCGCGCCGGCGGCGACAAGTCGGCGGCGACCGACGAGCTTCCCAAGATCGAAGGCAAGATCCTCGCGCCGAAATCGAATTGAGGGGCTCCGATCAAGAAGCCCGTCAATTGGCGCGAGAAGTTGCTAGGCCGCCTCTACCACCGGTTTGATCTTGCTCAACTCGTTCGCAAGCGATGCCTCGGCCACGCGGACGTCATAGGCGTTCTGCAGATTTAGCCAGAGCTGGGCAGACGTGTTCAGCGCCCTCGACAAGCGCAGGGCGGTATCCGCCGAGATAGCAGTTTCCTCATTTGCGATGCGTTCGATCCTGGTGCGCGGAACACCGCAGACCTTGGCCAACGCACCGGCCGACAGCGACAACGGGATCAGGAATTCTTCCCGAAGTACTTCGCCGGGATGCATGGGGGGCAGCTTCTTTGCCATGTGCGACTCTCTCTGGTCTGGGCGATCCTGCGCGGACCTCGTAGCTAGGAGTGGTAGTCCGTGAATTCCACGTCCACCGCACCTTCTTCGGTCCAGATGAAACAGATGCGGAACTGATCGTTCACCCGGATTGAATGTTGGTCCCGGCGATCTCCCTTTAGAGCTTCCAGCCGATTGCCAGGAGGAGACCGAAGGTCCTGCAACGTCGTGGCGGCGTGAAGATACTGGAGTTTGCGGCGCGCGACTTTAAGCAAGTCGGCCGGAAATCCCTTTCGGGCCTCGCCGTCAAAGGCCGCTCTGGTCACAGCGTCTTTGAAGCTCTTAATCACGGCAAAACGGTATCATGGCATGATACAAAAGGCAATAGCGCTGTATCGTAATATGATACATGCTCGCCCGCATTAATTTACCGCGGCTAGTCTAGCCATGCCCCGATCCGAAACAATCCGTTGACGTTAACAGGTCCTTAACGCCGCCCGATCCAAGATCGGGACGCGTGGGCGAGGGCGCTTCGCGCTGGCTTGGCTGAGAATCTCAAGAAGACGTTTCGAGATGGCGCGAACGGCTGCCGCTGGAACATGGTCGCGAGGCCGCGCCTGGGCGCGGACTGCGCGTTTGTGCCTGCTTGCCGCCGGCCTTGCACTCGCGGGCCTGGCCTGTCCGACCGCAGCGCGTGCCGAAGATCCGCCGCCGGTGCCAGGTGAGGCGACATTCTCCGCCGCGAGCGGCTTCGCGCGGCTGGTGCTGAAGCTGAAGGAGGATGTCGAGTCCGAGGTGACGACCGCGGGCTCGATCATCGTGATCCGCTTCAAGCGGCCGGTCGATATCCCCGTCGAGAAACTGTCGGACGCGGTGCCCGATTACGTCGGCGCCGCGCGCCGCGATCCGGACGGCTCGGCGATCCGCCTGTCGCTGGCGCGCCGCGTCACCGTCAACACCATGACCGCCGGCGAGCGCATCTTCGTCGACTTCCTGCCCGACAGCTGGACCGGCCCGCCGCCGTCGCTGCCGCAGGAGGTGATCCGCGAACTCGCCGAGCGCGCCCGCGCCGCCGAGCGCCTGCTGCGCATGCAGCGCGCCGCCGATGCGGCAAAGAAGAAGCCGCCGGTGCGGGTTCGCGCGCTGGTGCAGCCCACTTTCGTGCGCTTCGTGTTCGAGGTTCCCGACGGGGTCAGCGTGTCCTCGGTGCTGAACGAGCAGAAGCTGACATTGTCGTTCAACTCGGTCCTGACCTTCGACCTTGCCGACGCCAAGGTCGCCGCGCCTCCGAACGTCGCATCGATCAGCGCGCGTGCCGACACCGATACGTCGGCGGTCGATCTCACCTTGATCGGCGATGTCGATTTGCATTCGTTCCGCGACGAGAAGAACTATATCGTCGACGTCGCCTTCCAGCCGACCGAGCAGCAGGCGGCGAAGCCCTCGCTGAGTTCGTTGTTGCCCACGCCGCGCGGCAAACCCAAGGGTGCGGCGGCGATCGCGCCGGTGACGTCGGAAAGCATCGCGCAGCAGGCCAAGATCGAGATCAAGCCCGAACAGTCTAAATCCGAACAATCCAAGCCTGAGCAGCCAAAGGCGGAGCCAGCGAAGGCCGAGCCGCCGCAAGTGCAATCCGAAGCGGGCAAGACCGGGCAGGGGAGCGGTGAGCAACCGGCGCCCGCAAAAGCGGAACAGCCCAGGTCGGAGGGGCCCAATCCGGAGCTGCCGAAGATCGCGGCTGCGCCACACGACGGCAGCGCCGGCACGGCGATGGAGCAGCCGGCCCCCGTGAACGATCCGCCGAAGCCGGCACCGACCGTCGCGGCCGCGCCGGCGACGGACGCGCCGAAGCCCGCTGTGACCTCATCGCCGCCAGCCGAAGCCCGCGCCAGCGGTAAGCCCACGGTCGAAGCCCAGCGCGACAGCGACGGGCTGCGCGTGACGTTCTCATTCCCTGGGGCGACGCCGGCGGCGCTGTTCCGCCGCGCCGACACGGTGTGGATGGTGTTCGACACGCTTGATGCGATCGATGTCGATCCGATCCGCGCCAAGGGCGGCGCGCTGATCTCCGATGTCAGCCCGATCGCGCTGGAGAAGGGGCAAGCGGTGCGCTTTCGCCTCAACCGGCCGCAGATGCCGTCGCTGGAGAGCGATGATCGTTCGCGCGGCGTGAGTTGGACGCTGACTTTCGCGGACCGGGGGCAGAAGCCGCCGCTGCCGCTTGCCGTGGTGCGCAACATCTCGGAACCATCGCTCGCCAATGTCAGTGTGCCGCTCGCCAATCCCGGCCAGCTCCATAAACTGGTCGATCCCGACGCCGGCGATACGCTCTGGGTCGTGACCGCACCGCCGCCGACCCGCGGCATCATCAAGCGGCAGGATTTCGTCGAGCTCTCGCTGCTGGAATCGATCCATGGCCTCGTGGTTCGTCCGAACGCCGACGACGTCAAGGCGGAGGTCGGCGCCGACAAGGTGACGCTCGGCCGGCCCGGCGGCCTGACGCTGTCATCGGCCGACGTTTCTGCCGAGCGGGCGACCACGGCGGTGAAGCCGTTGTTCGATCCGGATGAGTGGCGCAAGAACCAGTCGGAGAATTTCCTCAAGCAGCTCGACACCTTGATTGCGGCGGCGTCGACGGCCGATGCCGAGCAGCTGCCGCAGGCGCGGCTCGATCTCGCCGATTTCTACATGGCGCGCGGCATGTATCAGGAAGCCCATGGTGTGGCCAACCTGATCCTGTCCGAGAGCAAGCGCGGCGGCGAGACGCCGTCGGTGGTGATGGTGCACGCAGTCGCCAGCATCCTGATCGGACGCCCGGCACGCGGCCTCAAGGATCTCGCCAATCCCGTGATCGGCAACGGCTACGATATCCAATTGTGGAAGGGGCTCGCCTTCGCCCGCGAGGGCAAATGGGCCGAGGCGCGCGAAAAATTCAAGAACGCCGAATTCGCGGTCGCGACCCTGCCGCCTGACCTGCAACGTGTCGTCACGATGGATTCGATGAAGGCCTCGCTCGAGGTGAAGGATTATTCCGGCGCCGCGCGGCGCAAGAGCGACCTCGACGTGGTCGGCGTTCCCGACGGGCTGAAGCCCGCGGTCGCGGTGCTGCGCGGACGGCTCGCCGAAGCGCTGGGCCAGGAGAAGGATGCGCTCGACGCCTACCGCTTCGCCGCCGGCTCGGGTGACCGCCAGGCTGCCGCCGAGGGCAAGCTGCTCGAGACGCTGCTCCGGCAGAAGCGCGGCGAGATCGGCCGTGACGATGTGCTGAAAGAGCTCGAGCTGTTGTCGATGCTGTGGCGCGGCGACAACATCGAGCTGAAGACGCTGTACGAGCTGTCGAAGATCTATGCCGAGACCGCGCGCTATGCCGATGCCTTCGCGGTGACGCGTGCGGCGACCCGGCTCCAGCCGAACGCGCCGGAATCGCGTCAGGCGCAGGACGCGGCTTCCGCGCTGTTCGTGCAGCTCTATCTCGGGCCCAAAGGCGACGAGATGGCGCCGATCGATGCGCTCGGCACCTTCTACGAATATCGCGAGCTGACGCCGATCGGTCGCCGCGGCGACGAGATGATCCGCCGGCTCGCCGACCGCCTCGTCGGTGTCGATCTGCTGGATCAGGCCGCCGATCTCCTGCAATACCAGGTCGACAAGCGTCTCGAAGGCGCGGCACGCGCCCAGGTCGCGGCACGTCTTGCGATGGTCTATCTGATGAACCGCAAGCCCGAGCGCGCCATCGGCGCGCTGCGCTCGACCCGAATCGCCGATCTCTCCGGCGAACTGCGCCAGCAACGGCTGCTGCTCGAGGCGCGGGCGCAGAGCGACGTCGGCCGGCACGACCTCGCGCTCGACATCATCTCGAACATCACTGGCCGCGAGGCGATCCGGCTGCGCTCCGACATCTACTGGGCGTCGCGGCACTGGCGCGAGGCGTCCGAGCAGATCGAGCTCTATTACGGCGACCGCTGGCGCGACTTCACCCCGCTCAATCCCAGCGAGAAGGCCGATATCATCCGCGCCGTGGTCGGCTACGCGCTCGCAGAGGATGCCATCGGGCTGTCCCGGTTCCGCGAGAAATACGCGCCGCTGATGTCGGGTGATGCCGACAAGCTGGCGTTCGACGCGGCCAGCAAGCCGGTCGCGACCTCCAGCGCCGAGTTCGCCCAGATCGCGCGGATGGCCGCCAGCGTCGACACGCTGGACGGCTTCATCCGCGAGATGAAGTCCCGCTTCCCAGACGCTACTGCCCGGGCGCCGCTGCCCGATCCGGTCTCGACCGGATCGGTGCCTGACAAGCCGAAAGCCGCGCCGGTGAGCACGCTGCCGGCGATCAAGGGCGAGCGGCGCGCCAGCGCCGCTCAGTAGCCGCGCCAGCCTTACGGTCCGGGCGTCACCCACGCGGTGGAAATGATCCCCTTGTCGTCAAGCGCGATGCGCCAATGCGCGGCGCCGTTCGTGTGCCTGACGCTATAGACGTCCTCGCCTTGCTCGCCGACGCCGAGAAAGCGGATCGACTGGATGTTGCCGAGGTCCGCGAGCGGCTGAAGCCACTGCATCTGCTTGCGGGTGGCCGCCGCCAGCGCCGGGCTCATCTCGTTGTAGTCGGGATTCCCCGATGCGATTCCATCGATCAGGCGATGAAGTGCAGCTTCGGTTCCGGGACTGGCCGACTGGTTCTTGACGCGCTCCGCGGTCTGATCGGCGATCTTCGTTGCCGTCGCGGCGTCGATGCGCGCCATCGGAATGTCGCTGCCGTTCTGATGCAGAATAAGCGAAGTGGCGCGTCGGTCCGGCCCGACCACGAAGCTGACCTGCGCATCGACAATCTTGGCGAAGAATTCGGTTGTGCTCTCCGCAAAGAACCGCACCGAGCGCTGTCCGGTGAGTTGCATCATCAGATGATGTCCGTCGGGCGTCACCGTAAACACGGTGCGGTCGCTGAGCCGGTAGAATCCGGAATAATGATCGAGCACGGCTGGATCGACAGCGACCTCGTGCCGCGCCGTGATCGGCGGTGATTCCGCAGCGGGCTCTGCGGTCTGGGCCAGCGTGCTTGGCGGACCGGCGACTTGGATCCGCGCCGCCAGCGTGTTCCAGTCGCGTTGACCGAACAGTTTGGCGATCAGCTCCAGGCTGTCGCTGTGGGTGAGGGGGATCGATTTGGCGCCGAGCGCTTCGCGCAGCGTTTGCGCCATGGCCTTGGCATCACGGAAGTCGCGCATGGAATGGTCCTTTGCATCGACGAACGGAAAGCGTCAGGAGCTTGCGTTGCTGACCCGTTCGTGTGGGCAAAGGAAGCCTGAAATCGGCTTGATACATTCACCGTCCCCGGGCGGGGTGCAAGCGGCGGGTGGTATCGACCCGGACCGGATGTTCGCCGGGGTGGTGCGAATTGTCAATTGCAAGAGCGCGTGATCGCGTTCGTCCTCTCGACATTGCCTTGCCAAATCGGCCACCATGGCGCTCGTCGCAAGCCGGGAGGACGTTGTCACATGAGCAAGCCGATCAAGACCGAAGCCGAACTCATCGCGATGGCGCGGGCCGAGCTGAAGGTCCATGCCGATTGTCCCGATGGCATCGACATCTCCGTGCTGCGTGACGGCGAGAGCTGGGAATTCCGCGCCAGCGCCGGCGAGGCGACGGTGGCAAAGCCTGGCTATCCCGAATGCGTCGCCATGCTGGTGCAGATCGGCGACCACCTCAGCAAGCAGTATGATGTGAAAGGCTAGCGGCTGCCGCGAGACGGGGGAATCGATGGACCGCATCGACGCCATGAAGGTCTTCGTCGCGGCGGTCGACGAGGGCAGCCTTGCGGGCGCGGGGCGGAAACTGCGGCGATCGCCGGCGGCGGTGAGCCGGGCGATCGCGTTTCTCGAGCACCATGTCGGCGCCGAGCTGCTCCATCGCACCACGCGGTCGCTAAAGCTGAGCGACGCCGGCGAGCGCTATGCATCGGCGTGCCGCCGCATCCTGAGCGAGCTGGATGAGGCCGACATCTCGGCCGCCGGCGAGCGCGCCGCGCCGCGCGGCACGCTGACCATCACCGCGCCCATCGTCGTGGGTGAGGACGTGCTGCGGCCGGTGCTCGACGCATTCATGACGGAATATCCAGCCGTGACGGTCCGGCTGGTGATGCTCGATCGCACGGTCAACCTGATCGACGAGGGCATCGACGTCGCGCTGCGCATCGCCCATCTCGCCGATTCCAGTTTCGTCGCGATCAAGCTCGGCGAGGTGCGCCGGGTGGTCGCGGCGTCGCCGGGCTACCTCGCGCAGCATCCGGTGATCCGCGAGCCCGCCGATCTGGCGAAGCAGCAGATCATCGCGATGACGCATTTCGGGCTCGACTCCTGGAGTTTCCCGCCGGCCGCGAAATCGAAGGTGGCACGCGCGGTGCAATTCGCGCCGCGGCTGGTCGTCAACACGGTGCGGGCGGCGGTCGCCTCCGCCAGCGAAGGCCACGGCGTCACGCGATTGTTCTCGTATCACATCGCCGAGGAAATCCGCGACGGGCGGCTGCAGATATTGCTCGCCGGCGACGAGCATCCGCCGCTGCCGGTGCATCTGCTGGCGCCGCACGGCCGCTTCGACGTACCGAAGGTGCGCGCCTTCGTCGATTTCGCCGGCCCGCGGCTGAAGCGCTATTTCGAGCGGCTGTCGCGCGAGGCGAGCCGGGCCGATGCTAAAGCGCGACGATAGGATCATCGCGCTTATGTTCTTTTTGCGCATGATCTCCGCGCAAACGCTTCGCGCTTGTCGCGCCGGAAAACCGCTTCACACTTTTCCGGATCATGCTCAGTCGTTCGCGGCGCGGAAGAGTGTCTGCCGAATAGCGGGCATTCGCGCGCAAATCGGATGTATCTAGCTTGCTCTCCATCGAGGCGGCGCTGGGCTGCTTCAGCAAGGGATGGAGAGACATCATGGGTGCAGAGCAGAAGGTCGCAATCGTCACCGGCGCCTCGCAAGGCCTCGGCGAGGCCATCGTCAAGGGCTATCGCGACCGCAACTGGCGCGTCGTCGCCAACTCCCGCAGCATCAAGCCGTCGTCGGATCCGGGTGTTCTGGCGGTCGCGGGCGACATCGGCGATCCCGAGGTTGCCGAGCGCGTCGTCAAGCAGGCGCTCGGGCAGTTCGGCCGGGTCGACACGCTGGTCAACAATGCCGGCATCTTCATCGCCAAGCCGTTCGCCGACTACACCGACCAGGATTACGCCGCGATGCTGGCGACCAACCTGAACGGCTTCTTCTACATCACCCGCCGCGTCGCCAGGGAGATGGCGAAGCAGGCATCCGGACACATCGTGCAGATCACGACCAGCCTGGTCGACCACGCCAACAGCAACGTACCCTCGGTGCTGGCCTCGCTGACCAAGGGCGGTCTCGCCGCCGCGACCAAGTCGCTCGCGATCGAATATGCCGCCAAGGGCATCCGCGTGAACGCGGTGGCGCCCGGCGTCATCAAGACCCCGATGCACGCGCCCGCCACGCATGACCACCTCGCCAAGCTGCATCCGGTCGGACGGATGGGCGAGATGGAGGACATCGTCGATGCCGTGCTGTTCCTGGAAGGCGCGGGCTTCGTCACCGGCGAGATCCTGCATGTCGACGGCGGCCAGAGCGCCGGGCACTAGGGGCACGAGCATGATCCGGAAGAGTGGAAACCGGTCTTCCGAAATGATCATGCTCAATTGGCGCGGAGCGTGTGATGCCGATCGTCACCATCGTCCAGATCACGCGTGAGGGGACGACGCCCGGGGCGTCGTCCACCACGGCGGAACAGAAGGCTGCTCTGATCAAGGGCGCCAGCGAGTTGCTGCGCGACGTGCTCGGCAAGCCCCCGGAATCGACCTTCGTGATCATCGAGGAGGTCGATACCGACAATTGGGGCTGGGGCGGGCTGCCCGCGCTGGAATATCGCAGGAAGCTCGCCGCGGCGGGCACCCGCTGACGGCCTTTGCCGCATCAATAGGGCACTTCTCCCGGCCGGGAGAGGTGCGATGTGATCGCTGAGAGCGATTGCTGCGATCGCAACTAATCATTTTTCACGAACGTCCAGAGGGCCTATTGCCATGTCCATGTCAGCCAATGTCGAACATCGCAGGCGCCATCATGCCGAGCCGCATGGCGATGCCGGCAAGCCGTTGTGGGTTGCGGCGGCAGCGGGCCTGTGCGCCTCGCTGGTCGGGCTGGGGCTGGCGCGCTTTGCCTACACGCCGCTGATCCCGGCCTTGATCGCGGCCAAGTGGTTCACGCCGGCGGAAGCGGTCTATCTCGGCGCCGCCAACCTCGCCGGTTATCTCGCCGGCGCGCTGATTGCGCGCGACCTCGGCGCACGCATCGGTTCGGTGTGGGCGCTGCGCAGCATGATGGTGCTGGCCGCCATCACCTGCTTTGCCTGTTCGGTGCCGATCTCCTTCATCTGGTTCTTCGGCTTCCGCTTCCTCGCCGGCATCACGGGCGGCGTGATCATGGTGCTGGCGGCGACCGCGATCCTGCCGCACACCGCGCCGAGCAAACGCGGCCTGGTCGGCGGTGTGATCTTCGCCGGTGTTGGCCTCGGTGTCGCAGCTTCCGGCACGCTGGTGCCGCTGTTGTTGCAGCAGGGCGTCAAGCAAGCCTGGTACGGCCTTGGCGTGCTGTCGGCGGTGCTGACCCTGATCAGCTGGACGGCGTGGCCGGCGGAAGCGCCCGCCGTGCATGCCGCGAAGGAGCAGCCGGTCGCCGCGCATGGCGTGCGCTCGCCGCTGGTGCTCGCATTGTGCCTTGAATACGGCCTCAACGCGCTGGCGCTGGTGCCGCACATGGTGTTCCTGGTCGATTTCGTCGCCCGCGGGCTCGGGCAGGGGATTTCAGCGGGATCGTATTACTGGGTGCTGTATGGCATCGGTGCCGTGGTCGGTCCGCTGCTGTCGGGACATCTCGCCGATCGCGCCGGCTTCGCCGCGGCGCTGCGCGTGGCGTTCCTGATCGAGGCGGTTGCGGTCGCATTGCCTGCCGTGACGACATCGCCCGCCGCGCTGATCGTATCCAGCCTGATCGTCGGCGGCTTCACGCCCGGTATCGTGCCGCTGGTGATCGGCCGCATCCATGAGCTGATCCCGCATTCGGCGGCGAGCCAGCGCTCCGCCTGGGCGCAGGCCACCACCGCCTTCGCGCTGTTCCAGGCGGCGGGCGCCTATGGCCTGTCCTATCTGTTCGCCCGAAGTGGCGGCGATTATGCGCTGCTGTTCGTGATCGGTGCGGCCGCGGTCGCCATCGCGCTGGCGATCGAATTGTTCAGCGTCGTCGTACGGGGGCGCAAGCCCGGTTAGAGCCTTTCCCGTTCCGATGGAATCGGAACGGGGCTCTAGGTTCTTGTCTTGACGCGTTTTCTTCACGCGAACCGGTATCCACTTCGCTCGAAAACGCTCTAGCCACGCAGCGCTTTCGTCAACGCGGCGACGAAGCGGTCGACGTCGGCCTCGTCGTTGAAGACATGCGGCGAGATCCGCATCCGGCCGAGCCGCAGCGCGACATGGATGTTCTCCGCGGCGAGCCGCGCGATCAGTTCCTTCGGGATGCCGCCATCCATGCCGAGGCTCAGGATATGCGGCGCGCGCACGGCCTGCGCCAGCACGTCGAGCCCGAGACCTTGGATGCCGTCGGCGATCCGCGCATTGAGCATCGTGAGCCGCTCGCGGATGGCGGCAGCGCCCCATTCCGCCATCATCTCCATGCCGATCGAGGCCATTTCGAGGGTGATGAAATGATCGCGCTCACCCATGTCGTAGCGGCGGGCGTTGTCGACATAGCCGAGGTCGCCGAAATAGACCGGGTTCTCGGAGTTGACGTTGCGGCGGCCGGCGGAAGTCTGCTCGAGTGGCACGCCGTTCTGGTGACGTTTTGCGACATAGAGGAAGGCACGGCCGTAAGGACCGATCAGCCACTTATAGGTCGGGAAGATCACCGCATCGGGATCGAGCTTCGTCACGTCCATCGCCACGACGCCGGCGCTCTGCGTCGCGTCGATCACGAACATCGCCCCCTGTCGGCGCAGCGCGGCCTGCACCTTGTCGACGTCGATCATGCCGCCGTCCGACCAGTGCACCGACGAGATCGAGGCGAGCCCCACCGGCGCCGCGCCTGACCGTTCGATGGTCGCGAGCACCGCCGTCGTCCAGTCGCCGTCGGCGGGCTGGCGCACGGTGTCGACGTCGAAGCCCTGCGCCTCGGCGCGGGCGTGCCATTCCAGCACCGGCGAGGAGTGATCGTTTTCCAGCACGACGACCCGCGAGCCGCGGGGAATGGTCAGTGCCTTCGCTACCGTGGCGACCCCGTAGCTGATCGCCGGGATCAGCGCGACGTCGTTGGGATCGGCATTGATCAGGCGCGCCGCCGCGATGCGCGCGCGCTCATGCTGGCGCCCGGCGAACCCGCCATCGATGCTCCAGGGCTGGCCCTTGCGTCCGACCGCCATGCGGCCGGCATCGAGCGTCTTCAGCGGCAACGGGCTGTAGGACGCCGAGTTCAGGTAGCAGACCTCGCGTGGGATCTCGAACAGATGGCGCTGGGAGGGAAGCATGGCGTCTCGTGGCTGGAATGCGCGAATGATGGTGTGAGGCGGAGCAGCACCTGCTCAGCCGTCATACTGGTCCGGCCCCATCGCCCATGGCGCCTGGTCGTAGCCGTTGGCGAAGGTGCGGTTGGTCTGGACAGGATTGCGGTTGACGAGCGGCCGCAGATACATCGGGTGGGTGGCGCTGCGCACCTCGTGCTCGACGGTGAACAGATGCCGGCCATCAGCCGGATCGACGATGTCGCAGAACCGGTACTGGTACTGATTGTCCTCGCGCGAGACCAAATTGCGCTCGCGCAGCCGCTTGTAGGGACCCGAGAAGTCCGTGATGTAGATCTGGACGTGATGGCCGTCGTACTCGCCCTGCGCAGAATCGGTCTCGCGGAATTGCAGATACTGATCCTTGCCGACCTTGGCGCGCGCGACGCCGTCCTCCATGCTGGCCGGGATGCCCATGATTTCGGGATAGAACCGGCTGATCGCTTCAGCCGTACCGCGCGGCACGTCGAACTCGACATAGGGCATGCCGAGCGCGATGCGCCCGAACCGCCCGGCGTCGGGCTCATAGCAGCGCAGGTGATTGCCCCAGGGGCAGGTGGCTTCGACGTGGTCGTTGCGCTCGCGATAGCTGAACGCGGTGCCGTCGAGCTTGGGCGCGACCGCGGCGAGCCGCGCGAGCAGGGCCTGTCGCCCGGCGATCACGATCGCCGTGTGGCCGCGCAGCACCTGTTGCCGTCCGCTCGGCAGATGAAACTGGCTGCGGCCGGCATTGACCCACATGTTGCTGTCGGAGACCATCAGATAGGGATCGCGGGTCAGCCCGATGCCCGCGACATAGAACAGCGTGGCGAGGCGCTGGTCGGGCACCTGCACATTGACATGCTCGAGATGGATGGCGTTGCCGAGGTCTTCTGCGGCGCGGTCGAATGGCTGCTGCACGGCACGGCTCCCTGGATGCGGTGCCGCGCATGATAGTGCAACGGCCCGGCCGATCCAGCCGACGGGCCATGAATGTTACGCGGGGCTACCCCCCGTAACTCTGCACCAGGCTGCCGGCGACCAGCGCCCAGCCGTCGACCAGCACGAAGAAGATCAGCTTGAACGGCAGCGACACCACGACCGGCGGCAGCATCATCATGCCCATCGACATCAGGACCGAGGCGACCACCAGGTCGATGATCAGGAACGGCAGGAACAGCAGGAAGCCGATCTCGAAGGCGCGCTTCAGTTCGGAGATCATGAAGGCCGGCACCAGGATGCGCAGCGACATCTCCTCCGGGGTTGCCGGCGGCGGCTCGCCGGAGAGGTCCATGAACAGCTTCAGATCCTTCTCGCGCACGTTCTTCTGCATGAAGCCGCGCAACGGGACCGAGGCGCGCTGCAACGCCTCCTCGACGCCGATCTGGTTGGCGACCAGCGGCTTGATGCCGTCGTCATAGGATTTCTGTAGCACCGGCCCCATTATGAAGGCGGTGAGGAACATCGCCAGCGCGATCATCACGGAGTTCGGCGGCGCGGTCGCGGTGCCGAGCGCGGTGCGCAAGAGAGACAGCACGACCACGATGCGCGTGAACGACGTCATCATGATCAGGATCGACGGCGCGATCGACAGCAC
>NZ_DDOP01000046.1:452-673 GCF_002341725.1 Bradyrhizobium sp. UBA2491 | reverse complement strand
CGACGGCGCGATCGACAGCACCGTGAGCAGCGCGATCAACTGGATCGCGCGCTCGGTCACGCCGCCATTGCCGCCGCCGAGATTGATGGAGATGTCCTGCGCCATCGCCGGGCCAGCGAACAGCCCGGCGGCGATCAGGACAGCGATGAAAAAAACTCTACGCGGGACGGTCCCCGATCTCACGAAGGGGACTTCGGTCGGCCGAGCAGCGAGGCCATCTC
>NZ_DDOP01000046.1:0-199 GCF_002341725.1 Bradyrhizobium sp. UBA2491 | reverse complement strand
GCCGAGCAGCGAGGCCATCTCGTCCTCGAGATTCTCGAACCCGCTCTTCTGGCCAGCGGCGGGCGGAGCGGCCGGCTCGCTCCGCGGCGGACGCACCGGCGGCGCTTCGGGCGCAACCGGCGGTGCAACGGTCTCGGCGGCGCCGGTCGGGCGGCGCAGCGCTGCTTCAAGCCGTTGCGCCATCTCGGCGAGATTGGCG
>NZ_DDOP01000092.1:0-184898 GCF_002341725.1 Bradyrhizobium sp. UBA2491 | reverse complement strand
GCGCAACAGATCGTCCATGAAAACCAACCTTCGAAAAACGCCGAAAACGCGCGGCGCGCGGCATCGACGCGCCAGACGGAACTGCGGTCAGCTTCTCCGCAAAGCGTTTAAGTTTGGTTGAGTAAATGGAAAAGAACGGGATCAACAAAGAGATAAGGCCGCACGATTGAAGCGCGCGGCCTTCCGTAACCTTTGATTAAGAATGTTGCCGCGGACGCGGTCAGGACGCGGCGATCAGGACCTTGTCGCCGTCGAGCGTGAGCGTCACTTTCAGTCCGCAAGCATCCGCCAGCAGGCGCGTGTAGTGCGGCTGCACCGCATGCGCATCGACCGTGTTCGCCGAGCTCGCATTGAGCAGATCGACGATGTTCTGCGGCACCCGCGCGTTGAGACCGGACGCGGTGATGCGGAAGCTCATGGTCTCACCCTCGCCGACCGGATCGATGATGAGAGTACCGCCGCGCGGGATGGTCTGCTGCGCGATCACCAGCATGTTGAGCAACAGCTTGACCCGGTTCTTCGGCAGCAGCAGCCGCGGCAGATTCCAGGTCAGCGTCACCTTGCCGTCCTCGATATGCCCCTTCGCCATGTTCTGGGCATCGCCGAGATCGATCTGCGCACCGGAGGAACCAGCCGCGCCGAACGCCAGCCGGCAGAACTGCAGCCGTGCCGACGCGGTCTTGGCGCTCTTTCGGATCAGATCGAGCGCGAATTCGCGGTCTTCGGGCTTGGGGTTGTCGTCGAGGACCTCAAGCCCATTGACGATCGCGCCGACCGGACTGATGAGGTCGTGACAGACCCGCGAGCACAACAACGCCGCGAGTTCGAGTGCGTCGGGAGCGGGACCGGGAGACGAAGTGGTAGACATCAATTGTTTCCTGGAAAGCCGCACGCCGACCGAGGAGTGCGAATCACGCATGCCTGTCGGCTTGATACACCGCGCAGACGGATGCTGCCAGCTTGCGGCGGGACTGGCATCATGATCTCAGGGGAAGACGAACAGGACATGAGACCCGCCCATGAATAAGGCACAATCGGCCGCCGTCGACTGCGACAAGGCCGCCACGCTGCTCGAATCGCTGACCGAGCTCGTGATCCGGGCCGGCGAGGCGATTCTCGCGGTCGACCGTTCCGCGATGCGGGTTGCCGGCAAGGGTGACGGGTCGCCGGTCACGGAAGCCGATCTCGCCGCCGACCACGTCATCGTCGAAGGCCTGACGCGGCTGGCGCCGCACGTGTCGCTGCTGTCGGAGGAGCGCGTCCATCTGGCGACGCCCCCCTACAAGGACAGCTTCTTCCTGATCGATCCGCTCGACGGCACCAAGGAGTTCGTCGCCGGCCGCGATGAATTCACCGTCAATGTGGCGCTGGTCACGCACGGCGTGCCGCTGCTCGGCATCGTCGGAGCGCCCGCGCTCGGGCTGATCTGGCGCGGCGTCGTCGGCAAGGGCGCGGAACGGCTGACCCTGCGCAACGGCGCGGTCTCGCAGGCGGTGCCGATCCGGACCCGTCCCTGCCCGCCGCGCGGCGCGTCATGGACCGTTGCGGTCAGCCGCTCGCACGGCGATGCGCGAACCGAATCCTTCATCGACGAACGGGGCGGCGCGGTCCGCGCCGTGCTGGGATCGGCCGTCAAGTTCGGCCGCGTCGCCGAGGGTGAGGTCGATATCTATCCCCGGCTCTCGCCGACGTCCGAATGGGATGTCGCGGCAGGCCACGCGGTCGTGGTCGCGGCCGGCGGCAAGGTGACCGATTCGAACGGCCACCCGTTGCATTTCGGATTGGGCCGCGAGGATTTTCTGGTCCCGGAGTTCATCGCATGGGGCGATCCTGCCGCGGCAGGATGATCACTGCGCGAGATTCTCTTCCAGCTCTGGCCAGCGCGCCGCGGCTTCCTTCAGGAAGCGCGCGGGATCAGCCGCGAAGGCGTCGCGGCTGTGTTCCCGGTTGAACAGATAAAGCCTGTTGCCGACGACGGCCCAGAACCGCGGATTGCCCGCGCAGGTCACGCCCCGCACCAGATCGGTCGGATCGTAGCCACCGAACTGCGGACCATAGATTTCCGGATGCGCCACGAACGAGGCACGGTTGCCCTCGTTGCGGAAACGCCAGACAGCACCGCTGCCGGTGGCTTCGAATTCGGGCCGCCCCTGGGTGGCAGCGGCGTCGGTGAAATAGGCGACAGGATCGAATCCTTCGATCGCCAGTCCGGAGTAGCGGTTCGTCACCACGCGCTCGGTCGTGGTGGCCGCAACGGGCAAAGCGGGCCAAACGGCCGTCAAAATGCCCGCCAACAGGCCGAAAAACGCCATTCCACGGCACGATCCATATCTTTCCTGCCGTTGTGCCGTCATAGTTGATACCGATAACATCCGAGTCGAGGGGACACTGGGCGCAACCTAGGGCCGTGCCTGTTGGCATCAGGTTAAGGGGCAGCGCCCGGATTTCGATAGCAGGGGTTCTTTATGACTTTCGCATCACGCCTTGCCGCGGTCGCGTTTGCCGCGCTGATGTGCTGGAGCGCAGGGGCGTCCGCGCAGCAGCCTCCGCCGCAATATCCGCCGCCGCAGCGTGAGCCGACACCGTATACTTACGGGCCCGACGAGCTGGTCGGCGCCGGACACAAGTTCTTCGGCAACGTCTCGCGGGGATTGGCCTCGGTCATCGAGCGCGCGGTCAGCCAATGGGGTCTGCCCAACGGTTATGTGCTCGGCGAGGAAGGCTCCGGCGCGTTCGTGGCCGGGCTGCGCTATGGCGAAGGCACGCTCTACACCAAGAACGCCGGCGACCTCCGGGTCTACTGGCAGGGACCCTCGGTCGGCTTCGACTGGGGCGGCGACGGCGCCCGGACCATGACGCTGGTCTACAACCTGCCCTCGACGCAGGCGATCTATCAGCGCTTCGTCGGGATCGACGGCTCGGCCTATATCGTCGGCGGCTTCGGCATGACGGCGCTCACCGCCAACAACATCGTGCTGGTCCCGATTCGCTCCGGCATCGGCCTGCGGCTCGGCGCCAGCGTCGGCTATCTCAAATTCACGCCGCGCGCGACCTGGAACCCATTCTAGGCCATCGCCCTGATCGCCTGTGGCAGCGCGCGCCGCCACGGCCAGCGATTTACCTTAACGCGGCAAACGGGCTGGCCTTCGGCCGGCCGGCCATGGCATTGTGATTAACAAATTCCTTCTTCCCTGGAGTGACCCTTCATGATCGAGCCGATCATGTACGCGGCGATCGGTTTCCTGATCTCGATGCTGTGCGGCCTGATGATCCTGCCGCTGGTGCACAACCGCGCGGTACGGCTGACCACGCGGCGGATGGAAGCGGCCACGCCGTTGTCGATGGCCGAGATCCAGGCCGACAAGGACCAGCTCCGCGCCGAGTTCGCGATGTCGGCCCGCCGGCTCGAAATGAGCGTCGACCAGCTCAAGAGCAAGACCACGAGCCAGCTCGCCGAGCTCGGCAAGAAGACCGATGCGATCAACCGCATGAAGATCGAGCTCGGCGAGAAGAACGCCGCGATCTTCGCGCTGGAGGCACGCGAGAAGGCGATGAAGGAGCAGCTTCACGCCACCGAGGAGGAGTTCACTGCCAAGACCGAGCTGCTGCGCAACGCCGAGCAGGCGCTGACCGACAAGCAGAGCGAGCTCGGCAAGATCAACGCCGCACTCAACGACCGCTCGATGACCGCCGACAGCCGCCAGATCGAACTGGTGGCGGTGCGGACCCAGGTCGAGGAGTTGAAGACCCGGGTCGGCGACGCCGCCAAGGAGTTCGCAGCGACCGAAGCCCGCCTCACCCACGAGCGCAACCAGTCGGAAACCGCGACGCGCGATCTCACCGACGCGCGCGGCCGGGTCGAGAATCTGAGCCAGCGCGTCACCGATCTCGACCGCCAGCTAATCGCCCAGGTCAAGGAAGCCGAGATGCTCGGCAACCGCGTCACCGACCTCGAGACGCGGCTTGCGACCCAGGGCAAGCTGCTGGCCGAGCGCGAGTTCGAGAACGGCGAGCTCAAGCAGGCCAACGCCGCCGCCGAGCGCACGGTGCAGGAGCTGCGCGAGGAGATCGCCGCGGCGGGTGGCGGCAAATCGTCCGTGCTCGAGAAGCTGCGCCAGGAGAAGGCGGCCGTCGAGGAGCAACTGCACGTCGCCCGCGACGAACGCGGCAAGCTGCAACGCGACATCAACGCGATCCAGCAGCAGGCCGAGAGCTCCTGGGCGACCGAGCGCATGGAGAACGCGCTGCTGCGCGAGCGCATCAATGACATCGCCGCCGAGGTGGCCAAGCTCGCGATCCAGCTCGAGGGCCCGAATTCGGCGATCGAGGCCATGCTGGCGGCCGAGCCGGCCGTGCCACCGAAGGCCGCCGCCAAGCCCGCGGGCAGCACCGCAAACGGCGCCGCCTCGCCGGGCAGCGGGATGCCGGAATCCGGCGGGACGCTGGCCGAACGCATCCGGGCGCTGCAATCGCATGCCTCCCGCGCCCGTCAGCAGGGCGCTTGATCTTCCGAGGGGTTCGATTCCTGATTCCTGAAGGTCGTGGCTTGACACCCCTACCCGGCACTTCGTAAATCGCACGCTCTGACGAAGCGCCGCTATCGACCGGCCGCCAACCAGCGGCCTTTGGCACGTCAGACGTCCCGGACGCATAGCTCAGCGGGAGAGCGTTCCCTTCACACGGGAGAGGTCCAAGGTTCGATCCCTTGTGCGTCCACCATTCCCCTTCCCGACCGCCAACCCGACCATAGCCGCCAGAGCCAGCTCAACGCCGTCTGCGTACCGCTCTGCCGCAGCGCAGCAATATGACCGCGAGGTTCCGGCCAGCCGGTTCCTCCACGGAGTCCTACGGGGTTTTGTTTGCAGGCTTCCTCGGCTACCTTCCCGGAACTCGCGGAGGCCGGGAACGTCTCGATGCGCAAGAGCAATGACTACATTCTGAAGCTGCGGCCTTGGTCGTTGTCGACGTTCGTCGTCGCCCTGCTTGCCGTGGTGCTCGCCACCGCGACGCAGGAGATGTTCGCGAGTTTCGGCATGCAGTTCTATTTCGCGGGCTTCGTGCCGGCGATCCTGATCGCCGGCCTGATGGGCGGCGCTCCGGCCGGCGCGTTTGCGACGATCATCACGGTGCCGATCGTCTGGTGGGTGTTCATGCCGCCTTATTTCGAATTCGCCTGGCCGACAGCCGACGATTACGACAGCATCGCGATGTTCCTGCTGTCGAGCGCGCTGCTGGTCAGCTTCTCGCAGCTCTACCGCGAAGCGCTGGTGATCCTGCGCAAGTAGGCGCGCGGCGCAGGCCGTTCCTGCTCGCCTGCGACGGCGGTTGCTTGCACCGATGGCCCGCCTCAGATCCCGAACATCCAGACCGCGACGATGGTGGCCAATGTCGCCAGGCCGCTGATGGTCCAGCCCACCGCGTAGAAGGTGTCGTCGGGGGCCGTGTCGAGTATCGTGCCGGTGGTTTCCGTCATTGATCGCCAGCGCATGCCGCGCCTCCTCGGAACTCCTGCCCAGCGACATAACGCGGCTCCCGGTTCCCGGTTCCGTCGCTTCGACGCTGGCGCCGATCACGAGCCATTCACGGACTGCTGATCCCTGCCGCGGAACCTGCGACATTCTGTCCCGTTGAGGGGCGTTTGAAACCAACTTGGGAGAACAATCCGATGCGAACCCTGATCCTCGCCGCCACCGCGCTCGCCTTCGTATCAACCGCAGCACTCGCGCAGGACAAGGCCGGCGGCAGCCCGGCCCCCGCAGCGCAGAGCGGCGACACGGCAACCAAGGGCGAGGCGACCAAGATGGCGCCGAAGAAGAAGGCCAAGAAGTCCGCGAAGAAATCGAGCGCCAAATCCGGCGCCGCGACGACCGGGGACGATGCGGCCAAGCAATAGACAGAAACAGTCGCAGCAAGCGATCACGGAAAAGGCCGCCCGCGGGCGGCCTTTTTTGCTGTCTGCGGTGGGATGCTGTCCCCGCCCCGTCCCGTCGCAATCCGCTGCGCCGATCATCGAGGCCGGTGAATTCGAGTGCGGAGGGGGAGCGAAATAGTTGCGAAACCGGCAATCGGCACCGCCATCGGATCGTTCTGAAATAGACCACCAGCCTCAGAAATTGCTCCACCTGCCGCGCCTCAGTTCTGCCGCGAGTTCGCAGATGGCGCATGATCCAAACGGGCTATCACCACAGCGCGGAGAAAGATTCATCGATCGGCATCGTGCTGAACGCCGTTGTCGCGCTCGCCAGCCAGCCCGCTCTCTCGCAGCCGCTGCGCAAGCCAGCGCGACGCGGCGCTGTCGATAGCGCCGCCGGCATAGACCTCGGAAGCGCTCACTCCGCTCCGCCCCACGATCACCAGCACGCCGATCGCGTAGGCGAACCAGACGTTCGGATCGGTCAGCGCCTGCAACTTGCGCTGATCGTGCTCGAGCGGCTGGTGGTTGCTGTCCTTGCGCAGCTCGATCGCCAGCAGATTGTTCGGGATGTCGCGCTGATGCACGACGATATCGGGATAGATCGACTTGCCGAGATGGTCATCGGTCGAGCTGCCCGAGCCGCGCGGCAGCCGCAGCGTGCGCTCGCCGAGCCGATCGTAGTTGCAGTCGACCTGCCAGCCGGCGAACTGCCGCTCGACATAGACCGCGAGCCGGTGCGTCAGCGTGCGCTCGCCGAGATCGCGCTCCAGCAGGAGCGTTTCCTGCGCATAGAATTCCTCTACGGCGGCGATCACCTTGTTCAGCTCGGTCTGCATTGACGCCTCCGACTGGACTGGACCGCCGCCGCGGCCGTTGAACCGGCGCTGCTACACCTGCACTTCGATCAACCGCGGTCCCGGCTCCGCAATCGCTTCGGCCAACGCCTTGTTGAACTCATCGGCCGTCGTCACCGCCCTGCCCGGCACACCCATGCCCTTCGCGAGTGCGACGAAATCAAGGGTCGGACTGTCGATCCGCAGCATGTCCTGCGCCCGCTTGCCCGGCTCGCCGGCGCCAACGCCGTCGAACTCGCCGCGCAGGATCTGATAAACGCGGTTGGCGAACACGATGGTCACGACGTTGAGCCCCTCGCGGGCCTGCGTCCACAGCGACTGGATGGTGTACATCGCGCTGCCGTCGCCGACCATGCAGATCACCTTGCGGTCCGGACAGGCCACCGCCGCACCGGTTGCGACCGGGGTCGAGTAGCCGATCGAACCGCCGAGATTCTGGATCCAGTCGTGCGGAGCGGCTCCCGCCGTCAGCGGAAAGAAGCCGCGCCCGGTGGTGATGGACTCGTCGACCAGGATGGCGTTGTCAGGGACCGCTGCCGCGATCGCCTGCGCGATCGACGCATGATTCAACGCGCCGGTCGGCTTGACGAGATCGACCGCGACCTGCGGCTTCGCATCGGCGGGCTTGGCGCCGACCGCCGAGGCCAACGCCTCCAGCGCCGCGACCGAATTTTCCCCGCTCGCGGTCATGCGATGAACGTCGCACCCTTCCGGCTTGAGCAGGCTCGGCTTGTTCGGATAGGCAAAGAAGGCGACCGGCTCGTTGGCTTCGAGCAGAACGATGTGCCGGAAGCCCTTCAGCGCGGCCAGCGCCTGCTCGACCACATAGGGCACCCGCTCGATCGAGAAGCGGCCGCGGCCACGCGCCATCCTCGGGCTCGCCAGCGGACCCATCACCTTGCAGCCGGTCTTGCCGGCGATCTGCGCCGCCAACGCCAGTCCCTTCTCCGTCACCGCGCTGCCGGTCATCAGCAGCAATGTCGGTTCACCGCTGCGCAGCAGCCGGGCAGTGTTCTCAACGGCCGCGGCCGAATAGCTTTCGCGCTGCGATCCGGCCGGCACCTGGGCGACGCCATCGGCCTGGTTCCAGGCGGTGTCGGCGGGCAGGATCAAGGTCGCGATCTGCGGCGGCGCGCCGGCGGCGGCAGCGATCGCAGCCGCGCCGTCAGCCGCGACCGACTTGGCGTCCGGCGAGGTGCGCACCCAGGACGACATCGGCCGCGCCAGGCCCTCGATATCCGAGGTCAGCGGCGCGTTGTATTCGATGTGGTAGGTGGCGTGCTGGCCGACGATGTTGACGATGCCGGAATTCGCCTTCTTGGCGTTATGCAGATTGGCAAGGCCGTTGGCGAGGCCGGGCCCGAGATGCAGCAGCGTCGAGGCCGGTGTTCCCTTCATGCGGAAATAGCCGTCGGCCGCGCCGGTAACGATGCCCTCGAACAGGCCGAGCACGCAGCGCATGCCCGGCACCTTGTCCAGCGCCGCGACGAAATGCATCTCCGAGGTGCCTGGGTTGGTAAAACAGACATCCACGCCGCCTGCGACCAATGTCCGCACCAGACTTTCCGCACCGTTCATGCTCACGCTCCCGTTTCGAGATGTTCTTGAGGTCGTTCCAGATCAACCATTCTTCGTCGGCTTCGTCAAAGGTTTGACCGGACAATGCAGGTATCGCGCCCGATCTGTTGCCTTTTTAAACCGTGTTGTTCGAAAGTGCACAAAGTCACGGCTTCGTCGCTTGCGAAGCGCCGGTAATTGTGGCCTTTCTGAGCGCATATTTGATTGTTCGCGAGGACGATGACCATGCGCCCGATTGCCCTGATGTTTGCCGCGCTCACGGTCCTGGCAGGTGCCGGCCAGGCCCAGGCTCAATTCTTCGACTCGCGCGGCTATCAGTCCGAAGCCCCGAGCTTCTTCGGCAATGGCGCGAGCCCGATCCCGCGCGCCACCGTCAACTATCCGACCGATTATGCTCCCGGCACCATCGTGGTGAACACCGCCGAACGCCGGCTCTATCTGGTGCAGGCAAACGGCCAGGCCCTGCGCTACGGCATCGGCGTCGGCCGTGACGGCTTCCGCTGGAGCGGAACGCATCGTATCACCGCGAAGAAGGAATGGCCGGCGTGGACGCCGCCCTCGCAGATGCTGCGCCGCCGCCCCGATCTGCCGCGCCACATGGCCGGCGGCATCGAAAATCCGCTCGGCGCGCGCGCGATGTATCTCGGCTCGACGCTGTACCGGATCCACGGCTCGAACGAGCCCGAGACGATCGGCCAGGCCGTGTCGTCGGGCTGTTTCCGCATGACCAATGACGACGTCAAGGACCTCTATGACCGGGTCTCGGTCGGCACCACGGTGGTGGTGAAGAATTGATCGCAGCGGGACGCTGCCATCCGGCAGGATCGCTGATCCCGACCTGATCCTGTCTTGCGCTGCCGCACACCTTGCGGCAGCGTGGTCGGAATGCCCCAGCACCGATTTTCGATCCTGCCCGTTCTCGCCGCGGCGTTCGCCGTTTGCCTCACCGATGCCGTCGTGCCCGCGACGGCCGCCGAGATTCCGGCCATCGTCTCGCGCCAGCGCCACGAGAAGAAGACCTTCACCGACGCCGAGATCGTCGAAGGTTTTCTGAAGACGGCGTTCGGCGCCGAGTTTCATCTCGCCGGACGGGTCGACCGGATCCGCAAATACGACAGCCCGGTGCGCGTGTTCGCCGACGGCAGCCGCGCCGACCGCAAGGCGCAGCTCGCGAAGGTCGTCGCTGACATTCGCGCCAAGGTGCAACATCTCGACATCGCGATGACCGAGGACAAGGATGCGGCCAATGTCGTGGTCAAGCTGGTGCGCGACCACGATCTCTACCGCACCATCGCGACGTTCTACGGCCAGGAGCGCGCCAAGGAAATCCGCTCCTCGCTCGACCCGCAATGCCTGTCCGGGTTCCGCAAGAACGACAATTACGAGATCGAGCATTCCGACGTGATCCTCACCGTCGACAACAGCGATTTCGTCTTCTTCGATTGCGCCTATGAAGAGCTGCTGCAATCACTCGGCCCGATCAACGACACCGCGACCGTGCCGTGGACCATGTTCAACGACAGCGTCTCGATGGGCTTTTTCGACGTCTACGACCAATATCTGCTCAATCTGCTCTACGACCCCCGCATCAAGCCAGGCATGAACGTGCAGGAGGTCAAGGCCGTGCTGCCCGAGGTCCTCGCCACGGTCCGCGCCTGGGTGGCGAAGGTGAACCATCTGGAATGAGTGGCGGCGCGATTGGCGCACGCTCTCGCGGCACACACTGCCGTCGTCCCTGCGAAGGCAGGGACCCATACTCCGCGGCGGGTATGGTTGAAGAGACTCGTCGGTCGAGCCTCGCACAACGATGACCATCGGTATCCCCGCGCACGGGTTGGCCCTCAAGCCAAATTCCGACAATCGAGAATGATGGAGGATGAATCGAGCGAAGCCAGACCCGTGATCGGCGACCCATCCCACATTTCTGCGAAGACACCAAAGACGCGACACGACCGCTCTCTCCGCTTGACCTTGCCCCTGCGGCCGCCTCCATAGGAGGTGCGGTCAGACGACGCGAGGTGATTCGATGAATGCTGCCGCCCGTTTCCTCAGCCCGTCCGAAGCTGCACGGCGGCTCGGCATCTCGGCGAAAGCGCTGCGCCTGTACGAAGAGCGCGGCCTGATCGTGCCTCACCGGTCGCCGGCGGGATGGCGCGCCTATGGTCCGGCTGAAATGGCGCGCTGCGCCGAGATCGTCGAATTGCGCGCGCTCGGCCTCGGCATCAGCGAAGTCGCACGGATCCTCGGCGGCGATGCCGCCAGCCTCGGCCGTGTGCTGGCAGCGCACGAGACCGCGCTCGAGGCGCGGATCCGCCAATGCGGCGACAGCATCGCCAGGGTGCGGCGGCTGCGCACCGAGCTCGACGACGGCAAGATGCCCGCGACGCGCGACATCATCGGCGCAGTCAGGACGCGGCCGACCATTTCCGTCGCGTTCGATCTGCCCTGGCCGTGGGGCGGCGAGCGCTTCGAACTGCGCGACGTCAAACTGCTCAACCACATTGTCGGCCCGCTCGGCAGCGGCAAGACACGGCTCGCGCAGCGTCTCGCCGAAACACTGCCCGATGCCGCCTTCGTGGGACTGGACCGCACGGCCGATGGCGGCGCGGCGGTTCGTGGCCGCCTCGATGCCGATCCACTCCACAAAGCGAGGGTCGCGGCGAGCCGTGCCGCGCTGCTGGCCGGCGGTGCCGTGGACTCGCCGGCATTGACCGCGCTGCTCGCGCCACTCGAGGCAGACGACGACACCATCCTGGTGATCGACATGCTCGAACACGGGCTCGATGCGGCCAGCCAGGAAGCCGTGATCGCGCATCTGCGCCGTCGCGGACCAGAGGCGCGGCCGCTGTTCTTTCTCACCCGCTCCAGTGCGATCCTGGATCTCGACGCAGTCGGCGACGACGAGGCGATCATCCTGTGCCCGGCCAATCACAGCCTGCCGATCAGCGTGACGCCCGTACCCGGCGCCCCCGGCTATGAAGCGGTCGCGACCTGCCTCGCCTCGCCCGAGGTGCGCGCGCGGACCGAAGGCATGATCGCGTGGCGGCCGGCCTGACTCTCGCATGAGTTGTATTATAATGATATAACAATATCCGGCACAGATCGGATGCATGGCGAAAAAGTATGCTATAAGCACGGTACATGATCGAGCTTCCGCGTACCCAGGCCTTGCGTTGCTTCATCACGGTTGCCCGTGAGGGCACCGTATCGCGCGCGGCATCGATGCTGAAACTGACCCAGCCTGCGGTCAGCCTGCAACTGAAAGCGCTCGAGGAGAGCACCGGGCTGCAGCTGTTCAACCGCACGCCTGCCGGATTCACGCTGACCGAGGCCGGCGCGGCGCTGCTGCCGCTGGCGCACAGGGCGGTGGCGGCGGCATCCGATTTCAAGGCGACGGCGGACTCGCTGAACGAAGCACAGCGCGGCACGTTGCGCGTCGGCACCATCCTCGATCCCGAATTTACCCGGCTCGGTCCGTTCGTGCGCAGCCTTGCGATGTCCTCGCAACGCACCGAGGTGTTCCTGCGCCACGGCGTGAGCGACGACGTGCTGGCGCAGATCGGCAGGGGCGAGTTCGACGTCGGCTACTACGTCGACGCCACGCCATCGGACCAGCTCGTCCGTCACAGCTTCGGCGAGCGCACCATCGCCGACGGCCGCTACCAGCTGGCGCCGTTGCTGAGCTACGACTATCGCGTCATCGCGCCGATCGGCTGGCGGGACCGGGTGATGGGCAAGGGCTGGGCCGAACTCGCCGAGCTGCCCTGGCTTGCCACGCCAGCGCATTCCGGCCATCGGCGGCTGCTCGACGATATCTTCCGCCCGCTCGGCGCATCACCGAAGCGCGTCGGCTACACCGATCAGGAAGAGGCGATGATCGACTTCGTCGAGTCCGGCCTCTGCCTTAGCCTCGCGCGCGACAACATGCTGGCGCCGCGGATGGCGCGCCCGCATCAGTTCGTCGTCGCCGACAAGGTGAAGCTGACCTGCGATCTCAGTTTCGCCTGCCTCGCCAGCCGGCGCCAGGAGCCGGTGATCGCGCACGCCTTCGCAAGCATCCGCGCGGTGTGGAACATCAAGCCGGCAATCACCGGCGCCGGACCGACGCGGACGCGCAAGGTCGCGAAGAACGTGTAGGCGTCGACGTCATCGCCTCATGGCGTGGTTACCTCCGACGAGCGGAGCGCCCCACATCGATTGCAGCCCCTCGTATTCACTGACGTCGAACGTAGACGATGCCCCAGCCGATGCCGAGCGTGGCGGCACCGAGCGAGCCGATCAGTACGCCGAGTTTGGCGGCCGTCAACGCCGCCTCGTCCGTGAAGGCAAGCATGGCGATGAAGATCGACATCGTGAAGCCGATGCCGGCCAGCAGGCCGACCAGACAAACGCCACCCCAGGAAACGCCGGGTGCCAGGCGGCACCAGCCAAGCTTGACCGCGACCCAGGTCGCGCCGACGATACCGAGCGGCTTGCCGGCGATCAGGGCAAGCGCGGTGCCCAGCATCACGAAGCGGCCCGCGGCGGAGAGATCGGCGCCCGCGAGGCTGACGCCGGCATTCGCCAGCGCGAAGATCGGCATCACGCCATAGGCCACCCACGGATGCATCGCCATCTGCACCCTCGACACCGGCGGCAATATCTCGCGATGAGCGAGACGAAGATCACGCAGCGGCTGCTCCAGCCGGTGCGCATCCCCCGCCTCCACCGCATCGCTGCCGCGCAACTGCTTGAGTACGCGCGACACCATCTCCAGCGGCTGCTCCCGCATCGGTAGCGGAGATGCCGGCGTCATCAGGCCGAGCACGACACCCGCGAGCGTCGGATGGACGCCGGCCATCAGGAAACCGGCCCAGACCAGCGAGCCGGGCAGCAAATAGAGCGGTGCGGAGCCGATGCCGATCCGCTGAAATCCGACCACAGCCAGCATGCCGAGCAGCGCCACCGCGAATCCACTGAACTGAAGGCTCGCGGTGTAGAACACGGCGATGATCAGCACCGCGATGATGTCGTCGATGATCGCCAGCGCGAGCAGGAACACCCGCACGTTGACCGGGATCGATCGTCCGAGCAGCGCCAGCACGCCGACGGCGAACGCGATGTCGGTCGCGGTCGGCACGGCCCAGCCCTGGGCACCGGCGGGATCGCGGTTGAGCGCCAGATAGATCAGCGCGGGCACGATGACGCCGCCACTCGCCGCCACCAGCGGCAGGATCGCCTGGTCGAATCTGCTCAGCGCGCCCTCATGGATCTCGCGCCGGATCTCCATGCCGACGACGAGGAAGAACGCCGTCATCAACGCGTCGTTGACCCAAAAATGCAGCGACCGCGAGAAGACGTAATCGCCGATTCCGAAGGAGAGCTGCAGGTTCCAGAAGTCGTGATAGCCGTGCGCGAGCGGAGAATTGGCCAGGATCAGCGCGCCGGCGGCGGCGACAAGCAGCGTGACGCCGCTGACGGCCTCGACATGGAGGAAGCGCTGCAGGGTACGGAAGGCTTGTTCAGCAAGCCGCTGCACGCGCGGCATGTGGTCCGAAGGTAGATGATCGTTCATAGGGCGCAACGCTCCCTGCGTGGCGGCCCGACCATCGCTTGACCTGTCGCCACCCAATGCAGCGAGCACCCGGCCGCCGTTATACAGCGCGGCAGCGGCAATTCAACCGTGAAGCAGGAAAAGCCGCCTCCATGGCGGCCTTTCCAACACCCATGGGTAAACCGTTCAGGCCGCCTGCGGCACGCTGCGGCGCCGAACCGCCATTAGTCCGACGCCCGCGAAACCGAGGATCAGCATCGCCCAGGTGGTCGGCTCGGGGACGGCGCTGGTGATCGTTACAGAGAAGGTGGCATCGCGGGAATTGTTGACGGCCTGGCGCCAGACCGGCCCGTCGGCCAGGACGTTGGCAAACACCAGATTGCCGAGATTGGGGATCGAGTTCGAGTTGCAGCCGGCAAACGGCAGGCAATCGGCGACGGTCGCCGAGCCGGCATTGGAGTGGCCGTTCTGATCGATCCCGTAAGTGCTCAGGAACGCCACGTAGGTCTGGCCTTGCGTGACGTTGGCGCCAACCGGCGAGAAATCCAGCAGGCCGGCACTGGCGGAGACCACCGGGCTTTGCCAAAGCAGCGTGGTCGGCTGCGAGCCGTCCCACGCATAGATCGCACCATACAGCGAAGGCAGCGCCGAGCTGTTCAGCGTGAACTGAAAATTGGTCACCGCGCCGCTGATCGGAGCCGTGAACGTCTCGCCGACGAACTGGGTCTGCTGACCGCCACCGGTGCCGGCGCCGGAGAGATACACGAAGCTGTCGGTGTTCGTCGGGTTGCTGATCACCGCGGCCGATGCGGGAACAGCACTCAGTGCAGCCAGGCAAGCAATCGCGGCCACCGCGGCGGTGGTCCTAATATTTTTCATAATGCGTCCTCTGTATGCCGAGCCTCATCTCAGGCGAGGCTTTCCGGGCCGCATATTCAATCGCGGCGTTTCGTTATCGGGTGCCGCGGCAAAACATTTACGACATTTCCGGAATCGCGCCGGCTTGCGTCGATTGGTCGCTGTTCGCCCGCTCAGTGCTCCGCGGCAGCCACCGCCTGCGCCAGCGCGGCCGACGCCGCCGCGATCTTCTGGCGACGCGCGGCAAGCCGCGACTGCTCGTCTGATATCTCGGCCTGGCTCACCTTGATCATCGCCGCAACCGATGACGCGGCCGGGCCGCCGATGCCGTTGCGCAGCTTGACGCTGCGCACGGGGTCGAGCGCATCGCGCACGGCGGCGGCGGAAATCTGGATGGTGCGGCCGAGCTGCGCCTGCGCGGCAGTCTCGATCATCGCGACGTCGATCTGATCGGCAGTCTTTCCACCGTTGATCGCGGCCTCGACGACACGGGCGATGATTTCATGGGCTTCGCGAAAATCGATTCCACTCTCGCGCACGATCGTATCGGCGAGGTCGGTCATGGTCGAGAAGTTCTGCGCGGCATAGCGCAGCATCTGCTCCTTGTTGGGCTGCAACGTGCGCACCACCCCGGTCATCGCATGGGTGGCCGCGATCATCGCATCCAGCGAGCGCGGCTCCAGCGGCACCCGCGTCACGCTGTGCTGATATTCGGCGGCATTGAGCGAGGTCAGGACCGAGGTCACCGCACCGACGGAGTTGGCGGCGATCTGGCGGGTGCGCTCCAGCGAGTCCGGGTTCTTCTTCTGCGGCATGATGCTGCTGGTTCCCGCAAAGGCGGGATCGAGCTCTGCGGAGCGATATTCATCCGTGCTCCAGAGCTGGATCTCCGACGCCAGCCGGCTGAGGCCGCTGAGATAGATCGCGTTGTCGGAAGCAAACTCCGCGATATGGTCCCATCCCGCGGTGCCCTCGATGGTGTCGATGACGAGCCCGTCGAAGCCGAGCAACGCGGCGGTCCGCTCGCGATCGAGCGGCCAGCTGGTTCCGGCCGACGCGGCCGCGCCCAACGGGCTCTGATTGACGCGGGCATAGAGCTGCTCGTAGCGATCGATGCTCTTGCCGAGGCTCTCCGAGATCGCCATCAGGTAATGCCCGAGCGTGATCGGCTGCGCCTCCTTGCGATGGGTATAGACCACCATCACCGTGTCGAGATTGTCCGCCGCCTTGGCAACCACGGCCGAGCGCAGCGCGATCAGCGCCTCGACGGTGCGGTTCAGCTGGTCGCGATAGAACATCCGGTTGACGGTGTTGGCGAGATCGTTGCGGCTGCGGCCGGTATGCATCCTGCCGGCCACCGGCCCGATGGTCTTGATCAGCGCCGCTTCGTAGGGGAGATAGGTCCGCAGCGAGGCGTCATCCGCCGCACGGGCATCGACGGTATCCAGCCCGCGCAGGATGGTGGCAGCGTCGGAGCGTGTCACGATGCCCTTTTCCGCGAGCATCACGACATGGGCGCGGTGCACCCGCACCTCATACGGAAAGGTCGCATCGCCGAGCGTCTTGGCCGCGGCATCGAAATCGTACAGTTCCTGGAACTCGGGCGCCTTCGGCACCGCGCTGCGGCCGATGCGCGTTCCGTCGTTCAGCGCCGGATTTTGTTGGGCGCGGGTTGATGCGGTGGCCAGCGCCGCCGCGAGGACGAGCGAGCATGATGCCGTCAGCACGGCGCGAGCGGTCAGGAGTGTCATGGGGCCGGATGCTCTTCTGATCGGGTTGCGAACGGCCCGTGGAGCCGACACGCTGGGACGATGTTCGGCTGGATCGTGCTGCGATCGCCCGGCCGGTGCAATAGCTTTGATGCAAGGCTGCATTACGATCGCAATCCTGGAATCTGTCCAGATTGCGCGATCCGCGCCGTGTCCCTCGCAAGGGGGACAGACGCCTCCCGCGGAATCAATATGATGCGAAACCGGATGCCGGTCGGCTATCATCGGCCGCACATAAAAGAACCTGCTGGGGAGGATTTGCAATGAAGCTGGCCATGGCCGGACTCTGGGTACTCGTGGGCGCAATCCTGGTTGCGCCGCAGGCACGTGCCGACATCAAGGTCGGCGTCGTGGTGTCGGCATCCGGGCCGGGCTCGGCGCTGGGCCAGCCGCAGATGCGGACCATCGCCGCGCTGCCGAAGGAGATCGCCGGCGAGAAAGTCACCTATATCGCGCTCGACGACGAGTCAGATCCCACCAAGGGCACGCAGAATGCCCGCCGCCTCGTCATCCAGGATGGCGTCGACATCCTGATCGGCTCCTCGCTGACCCCGGTGACCATGCCGATGCTCGACGTCGCCGTGGAATCCAAGACCCCGATCATCTCGCTCGCGGCGGCGACCGCGATCGTGCAGCCGATGGACGACCGCCGCCGCTGGGCCTTCAAGGTGGTGCCCAATGACGACCTGATGGCGGCGGCGATCCTGAAATACATCGCGAAGTCCGGCATCAAGACGCTCGGCTATATCGGCGTGTCGGACGGCTATGGCGAAGGCTATTACAAGGAGGTGTCGCGGCTCGCCCCCGGGCTCGGCCTCACCGTGACGACGCATGAGGTCTATGCCCGCGCCGACACCAGCGCCACCGGCCAGGCGCTGAAGGTGATCGCGACCAACCCCGATGCGGTGTTCATCGCCTCCGCGGGTACGCCGGCGGTGCTGCCGCAGGAGGCGCTGCGCAGCCGGGGCTATGCCGGCAAGATTTTCCAGACCCACGGCGTTGCCTCGGAGGAGTTCATCAAGCTCGGCGGCGCCAATGTCGAGGGCGCGATCTTCACCGGCGAGGCGTTCACCATCGCCGACGACCTGCCGGCCAACGATCCGTTCCGCCAGGTGCGCGACGAGTTCGTGTCGTCCTACGAGAAGGTCAACGGGCAAAAGCCGAACATCTTCGGCGCGCATCTGTGGGATGCCGTGACGCTGTTCAAGCGGGCGGCCGCGAACGCGCTGAAGACCGCCAAGCCCGGCACCGCGGAATTCCGCGCCGCGCTGCGCGACGAGTTGGAGCGCGGCAAGGACGTCTACCTGAACAACGGCCTCTCGACCATGAGCCCGACCGACCACAACGGCTATGACGAGCGCTCGGCGTTTCTGATCAAGGTCGAGGGCGGCAAGTTCAGGCTGGTGAAGTAGCGGCAGGAGATCGGCGAAGCCGCGGGGAAATCAGGTTGAGCGGTCCTCGCGCTTTGGCTTCATGTATGCGCATAATCCTTCCACAGGGCCGCGTCACATCTTGCACTGGCAGTTGGCGACAAGCCTGTCCTTGCGTCCACCCGCTGCCATCAATTGACGGAGGCGTTCTCTGAACGATTTCTGCCGACTGACGTGACATTTGGGATACAATTGGCGAGCAATCTTTCCTGGCTTTGCTTCGCGCCGTCCCAAGAGACGAGTTGGCGTCGACTCTCGGTGAACCCGCGACTAGGTTGGATTTCGTAACGGGGCGCGTACCAGTGCGGCGACGGCTGCAAATCCATCTCCCGGTTTTCTTGATGGCGCTGATGATGCAGATCATCGCGCCAATCGGCGCTTCTTGGGCGATGGCGTCCAGCCTGTCTGATCCGTTTGCCGCTTTCGGCGGTGCTGCGATCTGCCACAATGCCGGTGCGGAGGCCGACAACCAGCCCGACCAAAACCGTCACACCCACGATGGTGCCTGCACGCTCTGTTGTCTGGTTCATGCCGCCGCAGCTCTGGACACGCCCAATATCCCGATCGCCGTAGCCTATCGGTTTTCGCTTCCGGTGGTCTGGCACAACGTTGCGCAGGAATTGCGGAACTCCGCCGGCAGCAGGCACGCTCAGGCCCGTGCTCCCCCCTCCAACTCCTGACTTTTCCAAAATCGCTGCATCGATGCGGTCGCTTGGCCGCGATCGATGACGTTGTCGACTATTGGCGGGCGATTGTGCCCGAGTTGGAGAGTTTCAGATGTTTCGTTTTCGTGCCTTGGGCGGCGCGAGTGTCGTCGCGCTTCTTGCCGTCCTCGATCTCGCTCATGCCCAATCCACACAATTGCCGAGCGTGACGGTCCAGGCTCCGAACCAAACCCGTCCCGCCGCAACGCGCAAAAGCAAGAGGTCTGACGCCGGCCGCGTCAAACGCGCAGGCGCGAAACCGGCCGAGCCTCCACCGCCGGTCAAGAACGCTGCAAATGCCCTCGGAACCTATAATCCTGCACTTGATCTGCCGGACCTCAAACTCCCGCTCGGGGCCACCCTGACGACGGCGGGCCCAGTCGATGGCTATCGCGCGCTGTCGGCCTTCTCGTCGACCAAGACGGCGACGCCGATCGAGCAGATCCCGCAATCGATCCAGGTCATTCCCAGAAGCGTGATGGTCGACCAGAACAATCTCTCGGTGACCGAAGCCATCCAGAACGCGTCGAACGCGCAGGGGCCCAACTACCTCGGCATCGGCACGACGGGCTTGGCGAACCCGCTGACCATTCGAGGCTTTGGCGCCCAGCAATGGCTCGATGGTCTCCCGGTCAACTACGATACCGGCGATCGCGACTCGTTTGCGAACGTGGAGCGGATCGAGGTCCTCAAGGGACCGAACGCGATCCTCTACGGGGGTGGAACAGGCGCTCCCACGAGCGGCGCAGTCAACGTCATATCCAAGCTCCCGACCGACAAGGCAAGCATCGAAACGGGCCTCACGTTCGGCACCAACAATTACCTGCGACCGTACTTCGACGTCAATCAGCCGCTCACGGACGACAAGACCGTACTGTTCCGCGTCACCGGCGAGTACACGGCGTCCGACAGCTTCGTCGATGTGGTCCATCAGGACCGCTATTCGTTCAACCCGACGCTGACCTTCACCGACAAGAGCGACACGACGCTGACCATCCAGGGACGGATCTCGCGTTTCGAACAGCAGGGCTACGAGGGTTTGCCGGCGGTCGGAACGGTCGCGGGGAATTTCCGCCTCAATCCCGACCTGTTCATTGGCCCGACCAACATCCCAAAGAGCGTGACGGAGGTTCAAGGCGTCACAGTCACCTTCGATCGCCAGTTCGACCAGTATTGGTCGTTCAATGTCAAGACGCGCTGGTCGAAGTCGAACGAGGATCAGAAATCGCAAACCACCCTGTCGGCCGCACCCGACGTCGGGCCGACCACGTGGAGTCTCGCCAATATCGACCTCGCGCAGAAACAGGAGGAGTTCACGATCAACCCCAATGTGCAGGCCAAGTTTCGCTTTGGACCGACGCAGAACGTCTGGCTCACCGGCGCCGACTACAGCCGCGTGACGGACAGCGGCTTCATGCACGGAGACCTGGGCGTCGCGCCGGTCGACCTGCTGAATAGCCCTGTCTTTCCGACGCCGTATGCGGATCCGGACCCCGCGTCGCCGACGTATTTTTCGTTCTTCCAGTTCAACAGCGTTTACGTCACGAAGGGCGCATATACGCAGCTGCAATCGACGATCTTCGACCGCCTTCACATCCTGGCCGGCGTGCGCCTCGCAAGTATCAATATTGACTATGACGAAGACTATCCGTTCGGTGCGGGTGTATACTCGCCGACTCCGTTCGGCAGCAATAAGACCAAAACCCTGCCCCGGATCGGAGCTGTCCTCGATCTCATTCCTGGCCTGTCAGTTTACGGCAGCTACAGCGAGGGCATGATGGCTACGCCATTCACGCAGGCGTTGAATACCAACATCGAACCCGAAACGTCAAAGCAGCTCGAAGGCGGCTTCAAGCTGAATATCAATAACCAGTTGACCGGCACGGTCGCCGTCTTCGACATCCAACGCCAGAACGTGCCGGTTCAGATCGGCGTCGGCATCGGCGCTGAATCAGCGCAGGAATCGAAAGGCTACGAAGCCGACCTGATCTGGCAGCCTGACAAGAACTGGAAGGTTCTGGCGAGCTATGGCCACACGAACGTCGTGTTCTCGGATTCCTTCAGCGGCATTCCGGCAGGCAACCATCCCGCCGGCGTACCGGAGGATTCCGGCCGTGTCTGGGTGAACTACGCATTTGATACGGCCGCGCTCAGGGGCTGGAGCGTCGGTGCGGGCGTTTATGCTGCGTCCTCGCAATATGTCGACACCCTGAATCTGTACAAGACGCCGGGATATTTCACCGTCGATGCCAAGGTCGCCTACGAGAATGAGCACATCAGGGCGTCCCTCAACATCAAGAATCTGACGGGAGAGAAATACTTCGTGCCTTACGCCTGGCTCGGCGGCCAGGTAGCGCCCGGCGACGGTCGGGCTCTCTATGCCACGGTCTCCTATCGATACTGAGATCAATCGTCGCGCGCGCCTGGACCACGCACGTCGCAGTCAACGGAGTGAACGAAATGATATCGAAACGAGAGCTGCTCCTCGTGTCCGCCGCCGCGGGCCTCGCCGCGGCCAGTCTCGGGGCTGCTTCCGCCGCTGAGGTGGCGCAGGAGCCGGCGGCTGGCCACGGCACCTCGCAGATGCCGGCCGGTTGGATGGGCAAGGAACAGATTGCGTTCCTGATCTACCCGGAGTTCACCGCGCTCGACATGGTTGGCGCGCAGGCCATGCTGGCCAGCCTTTTCGGGGCGACCACCCACATCGTTGCAAAGACCAGGGACATCGTGAAGAGCGACAACGGGCTGCAGTTCCAGCCCAGCGCGACCTTCGACGAATGCCCGCGCGACCTCGATATCATCTCCGTGCCCGGCGGCGCGGCTGGTACGCTTGCGGCCATGCAAGACGACGGCACGCTTCGATTTCTCAGGGATCGCGGGTCCCGCGCCAGGTTCGTCACCTCGGTCTGCACCGGGTCCTTGCTTCTGGGCGCTGCGGGACTTCTGACCGGCTACAGGGCAACCTCGCATTGGGCGACGGTACCACTGTTGCCGCTTTTCGGGGCAACCGCGAGCGAAGCCCGGATCGTCCGCGACCGCAACAGGATCACCGCCGGCGGCGTCACGGCCGGGATCGATTTCGGCCTGTCGCTCGTCGGGCAGTTGCGCGACCGGCAATATGCAGAATGCGTCCAGCTCATGGCCCAATACGCACCGGAGCCGCCTTATCATGCAGGAACGCCCGAGACGGCTCCGCCCGACGTCACGAAGATGACGCGCGACATGTTCGTGGACTTCAACAAGGATGCCGAAAGGATCGGGCGCGAGGCTTATTCCAGATATCGCGACGGCTGACACGAAGCAATTCGAACGGCCATGCCGCGCACGCCGGCATGAAGGCGATACGGCAAACCGAGGGGACGGAGATGTTCAGAACGACTTTGGCTGCACTATTTGCGCTCGCGATCGGTTTGAGCGTTTGCTTTGCCGCGCCGGCAGGCTCGGACGACGCATCCATCAGTCAGCTTCTCCATAGTATGTTCGACAAGCCACATGAGCCGCTTTCGGTGGAACCGATCATGGTGTCCGGCAATCATGCGATTGCCGATTGGGTTCAAGGTGAGATGGGGGGCCGCGCATTGTTGCGCAGCCAGCGTGGGATCTGGGCAATCGTCCTCTGCGCCGGGGATAGTATCAAGTCGAGGGATGCATTGTTGAAAGCTGGCGTGCCTCTCGCCGATGCGGAGAGGCTTGCTAGCGATTTGGCAACGGCCGAAGCCAAGCTACCGCCGGAAAAATCCGCGATGTTCTCTCGCTTCGACGGCTTGGTCATGATCAACGGTGATACGAACCACCAGATTCACGACGGCAAATAGCCCGAGCGTTGGAACACCGGTTTGCCGGAAGAAAGCACGTCAGTGCAAAAATCCGGAGCCAGTACGGAATGAGCTCTAGTCGCCGCCCCATCGCCAACGCGGCGGCTCGCCCTTCCACCAGCACACGGCGATGAGCAAAACGCTCAGCATGACCACACAGGCGATGAAGCGCACCGGAGATTGCGGCAGGTTCATCGCACCGCCGATTGCGATCAGGGCCACAAAGCCCGCGAGAACCGCCCAGCCCTGCCAGCCGTTCGGCGGTCCCCAGCCCCAGCCGTAGCGCTTGGCGGGAAACCAGTATCTGTCGTCATGCGGCATGGGATTGCTCCAGTCCTGAAATCCCCCGCTTACACCTTCCCCGATCCGCAGATGTCCTTCAGCGCCTGCCATTCGGCCGGCGACAGCAGCGGCGCACCGTTCAACGCGACGCCGGCGTCGGCCTTCGCCATGCGTTCGAGACGATCCTCGGTCAGCGGATGGCTGGAAACGAGCGACAGCCCCTTTCCTTCCTTGCCAGTGACGCGGAACATCAATTCGCCCATCGGCTTCGCCGGACGGCCGAGCTTGTGCATGGTCTCGATCGCGAACGTATCGGCATTGGTTTCCGCGTCGCGCGAATAGGACGATGTCACCAGCGAGCGCGAGGCGAAGATCAGCGCACCGGAGCCGGTGACATCGCCGAACAACAGCCCGATCAGGAACGAGGTGCCGCCATTGTGGATCAGTTCGCGCATGCTGTCGCGGTGGCGGAGATGGCCGAGTTCATGGGCCAGGACGCCGGCGACCTCGTCGGGGTTGTCGGCCTTCGCCAGCAGCCCGTCGAACAGATAGACCTTGCCGCCGGGTAACGCGAAGGCGTTCGGAACCGACGTCGCCAGCACGCCCGACTGCACCGAATTGTCGAGCCCGGCCGACTCCCGCAACTTGCCAACCAGCTTTGTGAATGCGGCCTGGCCATCGGCGTTGCTGCACGGCTTGCCGTCGAATATCACCTTGACCTGCGCCTCCGCGACGTCGCCGAGGCGGCGTTCGAAGGAGTCCGGCACCAGCGGCGTCAACCGCTCGGCGGCGAGCGGCACACCGAACAGCACCACCAGCACGATCGACACCGCCGCCGCCAGCGACCAGCCGACGATCGCGGCGACGCCCTTGCGGCTCGGCAAGCCATCCTCGAGCGCGTCGCAGCGCGCCACGAGCCCGGCGGTCAATTGCGCATCGCGGATTTCGAGCCGCGCCAGCGACGGCGCGGTCAGACAGCTCAGCCGCAACAGGCCGGACGGACTGTCGGCACGGCGGATATCGTGAAACGCCCAGCGCGCCAGCTCTTCGCCGTCGTCCCGGATCTCCAGCGCATCGGACAGCGTCAGCGCGACGTTGCGCCGCCGGTTCGATGCACCGTCGAAGAACACCGCGCCGGGCGCGGGCGGCGCCGCGGAATTCCGCTGGCTCGACTCGGATTCCATGTTGCTAGAACCCACCGACGTCGAGGCCATCGGCGAAGCCTTCGCCGAGCGCATTGGCGAGATCGCCGCGCGCGGTGACGTTGGCCGCCGCCTCGATGTTGTGCACGATGGTCGAAGACAGCACCCGGACCCAGAGATCGCGCATCAGGTACACCCGGATCACCACGTTCATCGCCAGCGCATAGGCGAGATAGCCGATGCCGAGCAGGACGATCAGCGGAATGCTCCTGGCGAACGCCTCGGTCTTGAAGAAGGTCTCGATCGAGGTGCCATCCATGCTCGCGACCAGGAAGATGCAGAGCATGAGATAGGCCGCGAACACCGCGAACAGCAGCACGATCCAGCCGATCACCTTCCAGTACAGGCCCACCAGCGCGCTGCGGCCGAGCGTCGATTCCAGCCGCACCTCGCCGAAGCGGATGCCGGACAGCCACCAGCGCCACTCGATCGCCTTGAACGCCGCATAGGCGAACGGAGCGAACACATAGGAAGACAGCGCGAACGGCATCAGCAGCCAGAGCCACCAGCCCTGCTTGAAGAAATCCCAGCCGCGGCCCTCGAACGAGCCTTGCAGGTCGCCGTAATAGGAATGCCGCATCTTGTAGCGTTCGAGCGCCGCCTCACGCCACGGCAGCGCCAGGCCGAGCGTGATCACGACCAGGAGGCCCCATAGCGAGGCCTTGAGGGCATAGATCCAGCCCGAGCCGCTCATCCAGAAGCGGACGCCGCGCCACACCGTGCGTGTCAGGCGGTAGCGCCGTGCGCGGTAGATCGCGAACTGGCCGAACATATAGAAGAAAGCGACCAGCGGCAGCGAGGCGAACGCCTTGAGATGCTCGGCCTCGATGCCGATCAGGAAATAGCCGAGATAGATCGGCACCAGGATCGCCAATGCGACCAGGAAGCCGATCAAAAGCTCCTTGCCGCGGCCGGTATATTCCGGGGCGTCGCCGTCGATCTGGGTGTTCGACCAGAGGTGACGGCGGATGTCGGTGGTGAGCCAGAACCGGTAGAAGCCGACGGTGACGAGCTCGAGCCCGGCGCCGCGCGCGACCAGGCGAAAGAAGTCCTTCCGGTTCCCTGTAAAAGCCGCCGGCATCGGCGGCGGAACCGGTGGTGGCTGCGGCGGCCCCAGCGGGGTCCAGCTCATATCGTTCACGGATCAACTCCAGGACGGGGACAATCTCTGCGCTACAAAAAGCACAGGTTTGTCGCAGTGAGTGTGATCCAGGTTTCGCAGAAGGTCGAGATCGCGGGATGATTTTTGGCGGGGTGCGGTTGGCCGTGCCTTAACGGCATTGCCGGAAACAGCGCGGTCCTTGCCCGGGCTTCGAACCGGGAAGCGGGAGTGACATACTCACGGGTGAAGCGATGGAACCGTAACCGACACCCGCTGACCGCGCGAGGAACACCATGATAACCAAGTGGATCGTGCCGGCATGCTATCTGGCGCTTGCGATAGCTCCCGCTGCTGCCGCTGACGTGCGCCTGGATTCCTATCGTAATCCAAAGAACGAGAACTTTCGCATCTTTAACCATATGTACCTGGACGGCGTTCGGGGCGGCATGATGGCCTACAATGCGTGGCTCACACACCATGGCGGCCAGCCGTCCTTCTGCATGCCGGGCAACCTCGCGCTGACCACCGAGCAGACCGAAGAGATCATGCTCAAATCGGCCGACAAGCGGGGCGCCAAGGGTGACATGCTGGTCGCATCCCTGCTGCTGTGGGGCATGCAGGATACCTTCCCCTGCGAAAAACCGGCCAGCCAATAACCGCGCCATCGGCACGCCGTCGGACCAAATCAAACACCGTTTCAAACAGGCCATGTCAGGCCGCCTGCCCCGCTCGGCGTGAAAAGCCCGGATTCGGCCGCTTTGGCCTGATATCAATGCGGCCGAATGCACGCCGAGGGGCCTTGCGCAAACGCTGGAATGGGAATGTAATTCGGTAAAACATGCCGCGCCGGCGATGCCCCGGCCGCGCAACGGTTGAG
Source organism: Bradyrhizobium sp. UBA2491 (assembly GCF_002341725.1). Classification (NCBI taxonomy): domain Bacteria; kingdom Pseudomonadati; phylum Pseudomonadota; class Alphaproteobacteria; order Hyphomicrobiales; family Nitrobacteraceae; genus Bradyrhizobium; species Bradyrhizobium sp. UBA2491. The sequence continues at coordinate 158,980 of NZ_DDOP01000092.1, read as the reverse complement.
GAGCCGCCCATGCACGGGACCATCGATCTCGGCAAAGACACGAATCTGGACGCCGCGCGCGAGCGCGCCAACACGATTGCGCTGCCGGACTACGATCCCGGCGATCCCGAACTGTTCAAGACCGATACGTTCTGGCCGTATTTCGACCGGCTGCGCCGCGAGGATCCTGTGCACTATTGCAAGGACTCGATGTTCGGGCCGTATTGGTCGATCACCCGCTACAACGACATCATGGACATCGAGACCAACCATTCGGTGTTCTCGTCAGCCGCCTCGCTCGGCGGCATCACCATCCGCGACGTGCCGACGGACCTGCGCCGCGAGAGCTTCATCGCGATGGATCAGCCGCGCCATTCGGCGCAGCGCAAGACCGTGGCGCCGATGTTCACGCCGACGCATCTCGACGAGCTTGCCATCAACATCCGCAAGCGCTCGACCGAATGCCTCGACAACTTGCCGCGCGGCGAGGTATTCGACTGGGTCGACAAGGTCTCGATCGAGCTGACCACGCAGATGCTCGCGGTGCTGTTCGACTTCCCCTGGGAAGACCGCCGCAAGCTGACGCGCTGGTCCGACGTCGCGACCACCCTGCCCGGCGTCGGTGGCCTCGTCGCCACCGAGGACGAGCGGCAGGCCGAGCTGATGGAATGCGCGAGCTATTTCGCGAGGCTCTGGAAGGAGCGCTCCGGCCAGCCGCCGAAGAGCGACCTGCTCTCGATGATGGCGCACAGCGACGCCACGCGGAACATGGACCCGAAGAATTTCCTCGGCAACCTGATCCTGTTGATCGTCGGCGGCAACGACACCACGCGCAATACGCTGTCCGGCAGCATCTATGCGCTGAGCAAGCATCCGGAACAATACCGCAAGCTGCGCGAGAACCCGGCGCTGATCGACAGTTTCGTGCCCGAGGTGATCCGCTGGCAGACGCCGCTCGCCCACATGCGGCGCACCGCGCTCGCCGACTACGAATTCCGCGGACGGCAAATCAAGAAGGGCGACAAGGTCGTGATGTGGTACGTCTCGGGCAATCGCGACGAAGAGGCGATCGAGCGGCCCTATGAGTTCGACATCGAACGCGCCCGGCCACGTACCCACATCTCGTTCGGCTTCGGCATCCACCGCTGCGTGGGACTGCGGCTCGCCGAGTTGCAATTGAAGATCATCTGGGAGGAAATCCTCAAGCGCTTCGACACGATCGAGGTGGTGGAGGAGCCGCAGCGGGTGTATTCCAGCTTCATCAAGGGCTACGAGACGCTGCCAGTGCGCATCGCCGCCTGACGCCTCGCCAGTCAACCGGGATCAAAGAGCCATGAACGTCCAGACTGCCATTCGTGCCGATCGGTCCGAGCTGCTACGCCAGGCACGCGAGGAAGCCTATGCGACGCCGCTCAAGGATTTCCATCCCGGCGCACCACGGCTGTTCCAGAACGACACGCTGTGGCCCTGGTTCGAGCGGCTGCGCAAGGAAGAGCCGGTGCATTACTGCACCAATGCGCCGATCGAGCCCTATTGGTCGGTCGTGAAGTACAACGACATCATGCATGTCGACACCAGCCACGGCATCTTCTCCTCGGACTCCACGCTCGGCGGCATCTCGATCCGCGACGTGCCGCCCGGCTATGACTATCCGAGCTTCATCGCGATGGACCAGCCGAAGCACGCCCATCAGCGCAAGACCGTGTCGCCGATGTTCACGCCCGATCATCTCGACGAGCTGGCCAAGCTGATCCGCCAGCGCTCGGCCAGCGTGCTCGACAATCTGCCGCGCAACGAGACCTTCAATTTCGTCGAGCGCGTCTCGATCGAGCTGACGACCCAGATGCTGGCGACGCTGTTCGATTTCCCGTGGGAGGAGCGGCGCAAGCTGACGCGCTGGTCCGACGTCTCCACCGCGCTGCCGAAGGGCGGCATCGTCAACTCGCCGGAGGAGCGCCGGCAGGAGATGGACGAGTGCTACGCGTATTTCTCGAAGCTCTGGAATGAGCGCGTCAATTCGGCGCCTCGCAACGACCTGCTGTCGATGATGGCGCATAGCGACGCCACGCGGCACATGGACCCGGACAATCTGATGGGCAACATCATCCTGCTCATCGTTGGCGGCAACGACACCACGCGCAACACCATGAGCGGCTCGGTGCTGGCGCTGCACGAGCATCCCGACCAGTTCCAGAAGCTGAAAGCGAACCCGGCCCTGATCGACACCATGGTGCCGGAGGTGATCCGCTGGCAGACGCCGCTCGCCCACATGCGGCGTACTGCGCTCCAGGATACCGAGATCGGCGGCAAGACCATCCGGAAGGGCGACCGCGTCGTGATGTGGTACGTCTCCGGCAACCGCGACGACGAGGTGATCGATCGGCCCGACGAGTTCATCATCGACCGCGCCCGGCCGCGCATCCATCTGTCGTTCGGCTTCGGCATCCACCGCTGCGTCGGCATGCGGCTCGCGGAGCTCCAGCTCAAGATCGTCTGGCAGGAGATGCTGAAGCGCTTCGACCGCATCGAGGTGGTCGGCGAGCCGAAGCGGGTCTATTCCAGCTTCGTCCGCGGCATCGAGAACCTGCCGGTGCGGATCCCGGGCTGAGGCGGGATTTCAAAACTGGAAGGGGACGACCGAGACGGAGATTGCGCCGTCGGCCCCTTGCTGGACCGTGAAGTCGATCTCCTTCGAGGCCTTCGCATCACCGACAGTGACCGAGATCGCGCCGCTGCATTGCAGCGTTCGCTTGTCGGCGCTCGCCGACGTCGTCACGATCCTTTCGCCGAGCAGATAGAGCGGCTTGGCGTTGTCCGCATCGGCCGGTGCCGTGGAATTCTTTGCGGCATAATTGACCAGGGGATTGCGGTGGTCGTCGGCGACGGTCCGCAGCACGGCATTGCGCGTTTCGATCGAATCGCAGTCGAGCTTGTCCCCGCAACCCGCGAGCAGAAACAGCAACGGGACGGTGCAAACGGCAAGCGATCGACCAAGGGAAGCGGGCATCCGCAATACTTCGAGCAGTTGACAACAACCGACAACCGGTCCGGTGCAGCATCGTTCCTACCGGGGACCACTTTGACCCGATTGCCGATTTGGCAGATATCCAAGACCGCGGCAGGCGGAATATCCCTAGAATATCCTTGGCTGTGCGCGCGTTCGGCCCTATGTCTGCCGGCCACGGTTGGTTGATGCGCCGTCCCAGATCACCGCCTCGCGCGGTGTGCCGTTCGGTGGCGTTTTGCAGTTTGGACCAGTTGACGGGACATGAACCGAAAAGAGCGGCGTGCGGCCAACAAGCGACGTGACGAGTCCGGCAAGGACGCGAGTGCTTTCGGCTCCGCGAGCGTGAGCATTGCCAGCCTCGCCGCCGAGGCAAGCAGTCTCTACGGGATGCGCCGCTTCAACGAAGCGCAAGAGGTTTGCCGGCACATTCTCACGCGCGAGCCCGACCATGTGCAGAGCCTGAATCTACTCGGCCTGATGGCCCAGGCCGCCGGCGAACACCGGGCGGCCGCGAAGCTGTTCACGAAGGCAATTGCCGCCGACGAGGTGAACGCCGCCTGCCATTACAACGCCGGCAATTCGTACCAGGCGCTGGGCAGTCGCGCCAAGGCGGTTGCGCATTTCGGCAGGGCGCTTGCGCTCGGCATGGAAGACAAGGCAGTCTCCTTCATCCTGCAAAGCCCCACGGTCACCGGTTATGTCGGGCGGATTGCCAACAGATGGCCGCTGCCGGTCACGAACGCCGAATTGTTCGGCACCGACGGCATCACCCGGCTTGCGAGCGACCTGTTCCTGCGCGCGGCGATGGAAGCGACGACGCTGGCAAGCATGCAGCTCGAAGTGCTGCTGGGATACGCGCGGACCGAACTGCTGCGGCTTGCCAGCCAGCAAGACCCGGATGAAAGCGACGCCGACGATGATGTCGTTGCCTTTGCCTGCGCGCTCGCCCGGCAATGCTTCATCAACGAATATGTCTATGCGCAGGCGGATGCGGAAAGCGTGCTCGCGGACGGATTGCGCGATCGCCTGCTGCAAAACCTCGCGTCAGGCGCTACGGTCGCGCCACTCGCGCTGGCAGTGGTTGCAGCCTATGTCCCGCTGCATGCCGTTCCCGGTGCGGACGCGCTGTTGCGCCGTGATTGGCCCGCGGCCGTCACCGGGCTGTTGCGGGTGCAGCTTCGCGAGCCGCGCGAGGAACTCGAAGAACGCAGCGCCATTGCAGCGCTCACCCCGATCAGGAACGACACATCGGTCGAGGTGATGCGCCAGTACGAGGAAAACCCCTACCCGCGCTGGACGGTCAACCCGCTGACGGCTTTCGCGGCGGATCTGGCGCGGGGACGGACGGTCGCGACCGCGGAACAGCAGGCCGAACGCGACATCCTGATCGCCGGCTGCGGCACCGGCTCGCACGCGATCCAGATCGCGCAGGTCTATCCGAACGCCCGCCTGCTCGCAGTCGACATCAGCATGACCAGCCTCGCCTATGCGCGCCGCAAGACCCGCGAGCTCGGCTTGCGCAATATCGAATACGCACAGGCGGATATCCTGGAGCTGGGCGCGATCGATCGCAACTTCGACAGCATCGAATCGGTCGGTGTGCTGCACCATCTTGCCGAGCCGCTCGCCGGATGGAAGGTGCTGGTCTCGCTGCTGCGCCCGGGCGGCACCATGCGCATCGGCCTGTACAGCGAGCTGGCGCGCCGCGTCATCGTCGAAGCGCGTTCCCGTATCGCCGCGCGCAATTATCGCGCCACCGCCGACGACATCAGGCGGTGCCGCCAGGAGATCTTCCGCGAGGCTGAACAATGGAAGCCGCTGATCGGCGCCAAGGATTTCTACAGCGCCAGCGGCTGCCGCGACCTGCTGTTCAACGTCATGGAACACCGCCTTACGATTCCCGAGATCGCAGCCTTCCTGAACGCGCACGGCCTGACCTTCGAGGGCTTCGAGCCGTTCGACGATCCGGCGGTGCTGGAAAAATTCCGCAAGCAGGCTCCGGGCACGGCCGACGAGACCAACCTCGACCAATGGCACCGCTTCGAGATCGAACATCCCGAGACATTCTGGGACATGTACGTGTTCACGGTGAGAAAGAGCACGGACTGACGCCTTCCTCCGTGCGGCCGGAAAGCTCGCATGGCCCCCTATAAAATTCCGGCATAGCTGGGCGAGCCAGATGCGAAGAGAATAGAGCTCTCGCCTGCCCTAAACCTCCCGGTATGAGGACGTGCCATTGCGCGCCCCTTACCGAGGCCATGATGGACCAGATTGCCGTTCACCAGGACAGCGCGACCAGCCGGGACTGGCCGGTTGCGATCTACCGCACGCTGAAGAGCTTCGGCGTGGCGCAGGTGTCTTATGTCCCCGACGCTGGACATTCCAAGCTGATCAAGCTGTCGCACGCCGATGCCGGCATCAAGACCACGGTGCTGACGACAGAGGAGGAAGGCGTGGCGCTGTCCGCCGGCGCATGGCTCGGCGGCGACCGCGCGGTGCTGCTGATGCAATCGAGCGGCGTCGGCAATTGCGTCAACATGCTGTCGCTGATGGCGAGCTGCCGCTTCCCGCTATTGACCCTGGTGACGATGCGCGGCGAATGGGCCGAGTTCAACCCCTGGCAGATCCCGATGGGCCGCGCGACGCCGCAAGCGTTCGAGATCATGGGCACCACAGTGTTGCGGCTGGACAATCCCGACGACGCCGAGGAGGTGGTCTCGGCCGCCGCCTCGCTCGCCTATGACGGCGACCAGCAGGTCGCGGTCTTGATCTCGCAGCGGATGATCGGCCGCAAGAAGTGGACCAGGGAGACACACTGATGTCGGCAGCAACAGGCACACTCGACCGCCGCGCCGCCGTGAAGGCGCTGCTCGCCGATCGCGGCGATCTGCTGGTGATCTCCGGGCTCGGCTCGTCGTCCTACGACGTGTTCGATGCCGGCGACCACGCGAGCAATTTCTATCTCTGGGGCGCGATGGGCGGCGCCGCGATGGTCGGGCTCGGGCTCGCGCTGGCGCAGCCGAAGCGCCCGGTGCTGGTCGTCACCGGTGACGGCGAGCAGCTGATGGGAATCGGCAGCCTGCTGACCATTGCGACCAAGCAACCCGGCAATCTCTCGATCGCGGTGCTCGACAACGGCCATTTCGGCGAGACCGGCATGCAGCCCAGCCACTCCGGCCTGGGCGCGAAGCTCGAGGTCATCGCTGATGGCGCCGGCATCCGCAGTGTCTCCGATATCGCCGACATGGCCGGCATCGAGCGCTTTCGCGCGGGCTTGCGCGACCTCAGCGGCCCGCGGCTGGCGCGAATCCGGATCGCGGCCGGCGAGGTCGAGCGCGCGCTGCCGCCGCGCGATGGCACCTATCTCAAGAACCGCTTCCGCGGCCAGCTCGGCCTTGCGGTGAGCTGATGCGAAGCCGCGCTCAGGCGAGCTGGATATCCCAGAGCCCTTCGGCGCGGCACGCGGCGACCTCGTCGCGCAGCAGCCTTGCTATCAGCGTGATCGCATTCGAGCCGGGATGCTCGACCGGCGACGCCAGCGCGAGCTCGCGCCGCGGCGCCGGTCGCGCGATCGGCGCGGTCTCGAGCCGGCCTTCCGCGATCTCGCTGCGGACCGAAGACGGCGGCAGCAGCGTATACCCGAGCCCCTCCTCGACCAGGCTGGTCAGCACCCGGAACGAATCCGCCTCGAGCTTGACGTCGATATTGACCTTGCGCTTCGCCGCAGCATGCTCGATCAGCGCACGGAGCCCGTGCGAATGACTGGGCAGCACCAGACGCTGGCGCAGCAGCCAGCCGATATCGACCTGCTTCTTCTGCTTCAGCCCGCTGCCGCGCGGGCCGACCGCGACGACGCTGTCGCGGCCGAGGCTCTGCACCGCCAGATGCAAATCGACCGAAGGGCCGTAGATCACCGCAAGATCCATCCCGCCGCGATGCAGCCATTCGATCAGATGGCCGCTGTAGCTTTCGACGATGCAGAGCGAAATGCCGGGATAGCGCTCCACCGTGCGCCGCGCCAGCCGCGCCGACAGCACGCAGCTCACCGTCGGGATCAAGCCCAGCACTACCCGCCCGGACGGCGCTCCGCCCGCGGACTGGATGTCGTCGCGGATCTGGTCGATCTGCCGCACGATACCGCTGGTGCGCGCCAGCAGCAGACGGCCGGCATCGGTCAGCACCATGCCGCGGCCGTTGCGGGTGAACAATTCGGTGCGCAGCTCGTGCTCCAAGAGCTTGATCTGCCGGCTCAGCGCCGGCTGCGCGACCCGCAAGGTATCGGATGCCTTGCTCAGACTCCCGAGTTCCGCGACGCACGCAAAGGTCCTAAGCTGGCGGAAATCCATACTTGCCAATCCTGGAAGGCAGGTTCATACGCTATAACAAAACAGCATAGGGAGTTTACCGGGGCCCCACAACAGCGGGCGTTTTCTTCACACGGACCGGTTTCCGGTTCGCTCGAAAACGCCTTGGCGCAACCTCTCGGCAAGACGAAACAATGACCGCACACGAAGCTCAAGTCGACGACCACACAGACATCCGCGACGCCGTCGCAAAACTCTGCGCGCAGTTTCCCGGCGAATACTGGCGCAAGCTCGACCGCCAGATGGCCTATCCGAAGGAATTCGTCGATGCGCTGACCGAGGCGGGTTATCTCTCGGTGCTGATCCCCGAGGAATATGGCGGCGCCGGCCTGAAGCTGTCCGCCGCGGCGGCGATCCTGGAAGAGATCCAGCGCGCCGGCTGCAATGGCGGCGGCTGCCACGCCCAGATGTACACGATGGGCACCGTGCTGCGGCACGGCAACGACGCGCAGAAGGCGAAGTATCTGCCGAAGGTCGCGACCGGCGAGTTGCGGTTGCAGGCGTTCGGCGTCACCGAGCCGACCAGCGGCACCGACACCTCCTCGCTGAAGACCTTCGCGCGCCGCGAGGGTGATCATTACGTCGTCAACGGCCAGAAGATCTGGACCAGCCGCGCCGAATATTCCGACCTGATGGTGCTGCTGGCGCGCACCACGCCAAAGGACGAAGCCAAGAAGCGCACCGACGGCCTCTCGGTGTTCATCGTCGACATGCGCGAGGTGAAGGGCAACGGTCTGGAGATCCGGCCGATCCGCACCATGATGAACCACGCCACGACCGAGGTGTTCTTCACCGACATGAAGGTGCCGGCGGAGAATCTGATCGGCGAGGAAGGCAAAGGCTTTCGCTACATCCTGTCCGGCATGAATGCCGAGCGCATCCTGATCGCCGCCGAATGCATCGGCGATGCCAAATGGTTCATCGCCAAGGCGACCAACTATGCCAAGGAGCGCAGCGTGTTCGGCCGACCGATCGGCCAGAACCAGGGTATTCAGTTTCCGATTGCAAAAGCCTACGCCTCGATGCGCGCGGCCGAATTGATGGTCAAGGAAGCCACCCGCAAATACGAGGCCGGGCTCGATTGCGGCGCCGAGGCCAACATGGCCAAGATGCTGGCGGCCGATGCCTCCTGGGAGGCGGCCAACGCCTGCGTGCAGACCCATGGCGGCTTTGGCTTCGCCGAGGAATACGATGTCGAGCGCAAGTTTCGCGAGACCCGGCTCTACCAGGTGGCGCCGATCTCGACCAATCTGATCCTGTCCTTCGTCGCCGAGCACGTGCTCGGCATGCCCCGCTCCTACTGAGTTGTCTGATCATGCTGCCGCTTGAGGGATTGACCGTCATCGCCGTCGAACAGGCGGTCGCCGCGCCATTCTGCTCGTCACGCCTGGCCGATGCCGGCGCCCATGTCATCAAGATCGAGCGGCCGGAGGGTGATTTCGCCCGCGGCTACGACGCCGCGGCGAAGGGCCAGAGCAGCTACTTCGTCTGGCTCAACCGCGGCAAGGATTCCGCAGTGGTCGACCTCGCCACCAAGGAAGGCCGCACAGAACTGGAGCGGCTGATCGCGAGCGCCGACGTGCTGTTGCAGAACCTGAAACCGGGCTCGATGGACAAGCTCGGCTTCTCGCGCGAGCGGCTGCGCAAGGATTATCCGAAGCTGATCATGTGCACGATATCAGGCTATGGCGACAGCGGCCCCTATGCCGACCGCAAGGCCTATGACCTCTTGATCCAGGCCGAAAGCGGTCTCGCCTCGATCACCGGTGGCCCGGAAGGCGCCTCGCGCGTCGGCATGTCGATCGTCGACGTCGCAACCGGCGCCACCGCACACGCCGCGATCCTCGAAGCCTTGATCGGCCGCGGACGCTCTGGCCAAGGCGCCGACATCCGGATCTCGATGTTCGACGTGATGGCCGACTGGCTCACCGTGCCGCTGCTCAATGCCGAGGACGGCAAGTCGCCGAAACGCATCGGCCTCGCCCATCCCTCGATCGCGCCCTACGGCGTGTTCCGCTCGAAGGATGGCAAGGAGATCCTGATCTCGATCCAGAGCGAGCGCGAGTGGAAGGTGCTGTGCGCCAAGGTGCTGGGCCAACCGGGGCTGCCCGACGACCCGCGCTTTGCCAACATGGTCGCACGGGTGCAGAATCGAACGCTGACGGACCAGATCGTCAGCGACAGCTTCGGCAAGCTCACGCGCGAAGAATTGCTGTCGAAGCTTGCGGAAGCCGACATCGCCTTCGCCGAGGTCAACAGCATGAACGACCTCGCGGAGCATCCGCATCTGCGCCGCATCGAGGTCGACACGCCGAACGGCAAGGTCAGCTATCCGGCGCCGGCCGCGATCGTGGTCGGCGAGGACAGGCACTACGGCAAGGTGCCCGCGATCGGCGAGCGCACCAAACGTTCCTGAAATCTCTCCTGCCCGAGCAAGACAATCATGACCGATAAACTCGACCTCGATCATCTCCGCCAGTGGATCGGCAAGACGACGGAAGCCTCCGACGTCGTCACCAAATATCTCGTGATGGGGCTGCGCGCGACACTGTTCCAGGAGATCGGCGAGCCGATGGCGGGCGATGCCGCGCCGTGGACCACGCATTGGTGCCTGGCGCAGCCGGTGTTTCCGATGTCGCAGCTCGGCCCGGACGGTCACCCGACCCGCGGCGGCTTCCTGCCGCCGGTGCCGCTGCCGCGCCGGATGTGGGCCGGCGGCGAGCTCGAATTCTTCGATGCAGTGCGGATCGGCGACGAGGCCAAGCGCACGTCCAAAATTGCGGACGTCACCGTGAAATCCGGCTCGACCGGCACGCTGTGCTTCGTCTCGGTCAATCACGAGGTGACGACCTCGCGCGGGCTTGCGGTCCGCGAGCGGCAGGACATCGTCTACCGCGAGATGACGAGCACGCCATCCCCCGCGCCCGCCAAGGCGCCGCCGCCTCCCCCGGTCGCGCAGCACCGCGAGAGCCATGTCTCCGATCCGGTGCTCTTGTTCCGCTACTCGGCGCTGACCTTCAATGGCCACCGCATCCATTACGACCGCGACTATGTCACCAAGGTCGAAGGTTATCCGGGCCTGATCTTTCACGGCCCGCTGCAAGCCTCCTTCATCGTCGAGCTCGCCGCCAGGCTACGCGGCGGCAAGCCGCCGAAGAAGCTTTCCTATCGCGGCGTGCAGCCGCTGTTCGAGGGCAGCGAGTTCTCGATCAATGCCAACGACAAGGATGGCGGCATGGAGCTGTGGACCGCCAATGCCGAGGGCCAGCCGACCATGAAGGGCACCGCGAGCTGGTAGCAGCGGACGCCCGTCATCAGCCATTCGTCGTGGAACCTGACCGCGGCGAGCACGGATTTGTGGATTGATGGCGGCACGGTTTTCTGCAAATCGCGGACCTGTCGATTCCACACCTTCGATGAGGCGCCCGTTGAGATCATTCCTGCTTGCCACGCTGCTGACGCTGTCGGTCCCTGCCCATGCGCAAGACCAGCGCTTTCTCGACAGCCTGCGGAAACTCGAGCCGGAAACGCGGCTCGAGCAGGTCTGCGATTATGCCGCGATGTCCAGCATCAGCCGCGACACCGGACGGCCGGCCGATCGGGCGAAATCCGACGTGACGTCCCGCCCCGCTCATTCAGGCAACACGCTCACCGTCAAGGGCGGCGCCTTCCGCAGCAAGGGACAATGGTTCGCGCTGGCGTTCACCTGCAAGGGAACGCCCGACCATCTGCATGTCGCCAGCCTACAGTACAAGATCGGCGAGGCCATCCCGGCTGCGAAATGGCCATCGCTCGGGCTCTGGCGCTAGCCCCCGCGAGGGCGCGACGCTGCCGACGACGGTCAATCAATCAGTGCTTTGGTTCGTTCTTGGTCAGTTTCCCGGTATGCGGATCGATATGCAATTCATAGGTCGTGCCGCCCTTGACTGCATCACCTTCCCAATGGCCGTCGTCGGCCTCCAGGTTGGTGATCGCCGAGTAGCCCATATCGTGGAGTTTCTCGATCACCTGCTGCTTGGTCAGCCAGTCGGCACCCGGCGTGTCGGCCAGAGCGGGAGCGGCCAAAGCAGGCGCGGCGAGAAACACCGCGAGCAGCGCCAGTCTCCTCATTCGTTCATCCTTTCATTGCCCGGCATCGGTTGCATGGGCCTGGAGGAGCAACGTCAGGCGTTCCCGGAAGTTGCACCGCGCCCGCCGATATATCGATCGCGCGACCGGCGAAGAACCGCTTTCACTGCCGCGCCGCACCTCCTACTGTGGTGCGATCTAGCCATGGATCAGGGATCATGAGTCGCTTCTGGAGTTCGGTCGTCCATACCCTGTCGCCTTACGTGCCCGGCGAGCAGCCGAAGATCGACGGCCTCGTCAAGCTCAACACCAACGAGAGCCCCTACGATCCCTCGCCACGGGCGCTGACCGCGATTGCGGCCGCCGCCGAGCGGCTGCGGCTCTATCCCGATCCCGCCGCGACCAGCCTGCGCGAGACGATCGCCGCCCGCTTCGACGTCGCTGCCAACCAGGTGTTCGTCGGCAACGGCTCGGACGAGGTGCTGGCCCACACCTTCCAGGCGCTGCTCAGGCACGATGCGCCGCTGCTGTTCCCCGACATCACCTACAGCTTCTACCCGGTCTATTGCCGACTCTATGGCGTCAACCACGAGGTCGTGCCGCTCGACGGCGCGATGCGGATCGATCTTGCCGACTATCGGCGGCCCGGCAGCGCCGTCCTGCTGTGCAATCCGAACGCGCCGACCGGCATCGCGCTGCCGCGGGCGGCGATCGAGGCCCTGCTCACCGAACATCCCGACCGGCTGGTGGTGGTCGATGAGGCCTATGTCGACTTCGGCGCCGAGAGCGCGGTGCCTCTGGTCGCGCGCCACGACAATCTGCTGGTCATTCAGACCCTGTCCAAGTCGCGCGCCCTGGCGGGCTTGCGGGTCGGCTTCGCGATCGGCCAGCGCCCGCTGATCGAGGCGCTGGAGCGGGTCAAGGACAGCTTCAACTCCTATCCGCTGGATTGCTTCGCGATCGCCGGCGCAGTCGCTGCCATTGAAGACGACGCCTGGTTTCAGGAGACGCGGCAGCGCATCATCCAGAGCCGCGAGACGCTCACCGGTGGCCTCACCGAGCTGGGCTTCGAGGTGCTGCCATCGCAGGCGAATTTCGTGTTCGCCCGGCATCGCAGCCATCGCGGCGTCGATCTCGCAGCGCGGTTGCGCGGGCGTGGCGTCCTGGTCCGGCATTTCCAGAAGCCGCGGATCGAGGATTTCCTGCGTATCACGATCGGCACCGACGAAGAGTGCGGCCGCCTGATCGGCCTGCTGCGCCAGATGGTCTGACCACGACGCCGGGCTCAACGGGACGGCAGCGTGGCGGCGGGATCATCGCACCTACGCGGCGGGCGTGCACCGCGTTGCGGTGATCTTGATGCCGAACGCTGCGCTCTCCTCGCGAAACTGCGCGATCGACCGCGCATTGCGATGCGCCTCGAACGCGGCGTCATCCTGGTAGACCTCGTAGATCATCAGCTTCGCGGCGTCCTCGCGCGGCACCAGGATTTCGAAGCGCAGCGTGCCCGGCTCGTCCCTGAGCGAACGGGCGCCGTGCGCTGCGAGCAGCGACAACACCTGATCCCGTGTCTCCGGGGCAACCTCTACGGTGGCGATGAGGGCAAGTTTGGTCATGACGGATGCTCCTGTTTGACTGATCACTCCGGCAGCGGCTTGCCGGCCTGCTCGCGAACGATGTAGTCGGCGTACCAGTCGGGCCAGTTCGCATCGTGCCCGCCGGTGCGCTTCTCATGCTCACCATGGGCCGTTGCGGCGCGCCGTAGCGCGGCGGCGAGATCTGTCGCTGACGTGAACGTCGTGCTGCTGCCATCGACGCGCCCGGGCAGGCGCTGCGTCACCTGCTGCAACAGCCAGGTGTTGCCGTCCGGATCGCTGAACGTGGCAAGCGAGCCATAGCTCGGGCGCTCCGGATCGGCTCCCTTGATACGGCCTTGCGGGCCACGATGAAACACCTCGCTCACCTCGACGCCATGCCCGATCAACTCGGCGCGCGCCGCCTCGATGTCGTTCACGATCAGGAAGCGCGGCAGCGCCGAGCCCTTGTCGAGATGAACTGACGTCGGCGAGCCCGGCGGCGTCAGCTGCAGGGCGCGCGAGCCGTCGGCCCTGATGAAATCGGCGTCCAGCCGCCAGCCCAGATTTTCGTAGAAGCGTTTGGCGCGATCGACATCGGAAACGGGAATCACGACGACTTCGAGCTTCATCTCGACACCCGGTTCCGGACCCTTGCCTTCGGTACTCATGGCTTGCTCCTTTGGCTTGCTCCTCGAAATGTGATGGGCCGGGTCGAGATGCCCGTTGCCCCCACCGTGATGACAGCCTACATTACTATGAAATTCATAGTTACAATACCAGATGAAGAAAACGTGATGAGAAAGCCAAAAGGCAGCGCTGAGGATCAGACGCTCTGTCCGGTGGCGCGGGCCGAGAACGTGGTAGGCGATCGCTGGTCGGTTCTGGTGCTGCGCGAGCTGTTCGCGCGCAACCATCGCTTCGAGGAGATTCAGGCCTATACGGGCGCAACTCCGCAGATGATCGCGGCGCGGTTGAAGAAGCTCGAGGCCGACGGACTGGTGACGCGGCGTGCCTACAGCGAGCGCCCGCTGCGCCACGAATACCATTTGACCGAGAAAGGCACGGCATTCTTCCCCGTGATGTTCGCGCTGCGCGCCTGGGGCGAAACCTGGTGCAAGTCGCCCAGGGACGGCCTTTCCATGAACTACACGCACCTCGCCTGCGGCCAACCGGCCGGGCTCGGTCCCCTCTGCCAGTCCTGCGGCGAGCCGTTGCATTGGGCCGACATGTCCGCCGCGCGAACGCCGAAATATCAAAAGGAGCGCGACGCGCGATGGGAGGCCTTCAAGGCCAGACGCTGAATTCCGATCATGCGAGCCTCACGGGACTCGCGCAACACAGGAGACCACCATGCCTTTCGTTCGTATCGACCTGAAGCGCGGCAAGACCGCCGAATATCGCAAGACCCTGGGCGAGATCGTCTACAAGGCGATGCGTGAGATCATCAATGTGCCGGAGAACGACAAGTTTCAGGTCATCACCGAGCATGACCGCGATGACTTGAACTATGCCGACAATTATCTCGGCAACAGCTACAGCGACGATCTCATCTTTATCCAGATCACCATGAATGCGGGGCGCACGGTCGAGATGAAGAAGGCGTTCTACAAGCGCATCGTGGACGACTACCAGAGCCAGCTGCACGGGCGCCCGGACGACATCTTCATCAATCTGGTCGAAGTCGCCAAGGAGAACTGGTCGTTCGGCAACGGCATCGCCCAATACGCGACCTGACCAGCGGACCAGACCTGCGCCGGACGGGCATCGACCTGTCCGGCAAGCTGACCGCCGCGCTGCAAAAGGCCACTTGACTGCGTAATCATTCGAGTCGTTGCTTGGGCAACCAGGCCACGGCGGCTTGACTTCCTCGGGCAATCCATCGACAGGTGGATTGCCTTTCCGCTTTGCCGTGCGCAATGAGGGAACATAACAACACAGCAATGGGAGCCGCCCGATGTCGACGCGCAAACCCGCCGCCAGCAAAGGCAAGACCGTCACCGTCAAGGACGCCACGTTCGGCCTGCTGCGCGCGTGGGGCATCAGACGCGTGTTCGGCAATCCGGGCTCGACCGAGCTGCCGTTCCTGAGCGACTGGCCCGACGACATCGATTACGTGCTCGGCCTGCAAGAGGCGTCCGTGGTCGGCATGGCCGATGGCTATGCGCTGGCGACCCGCAATGCCGGTTTCGTCAATCTGCATTCGGCGGCCGGCGTCGGCAACGCGCTCGGCAACATCTACAACGCCTACCGCAACCAGACCCCGCTGGTGATCACCGCGGGCCAGCAGGCGCGCTCCATCATGCCGCTGCAAGCCTTCCTCTATGCCGAGCGCGCCTCGGAATTCCCGCGGCCTTACGTGAAATTCGCGGTCGAGCCGGCGCGCGCCGAGGACGTGCCGGCCGCGATCGCGCGCGCCTATTATGTCGCGATGCAGCCGCCCTGCGGGCCGACCTTCGTCTCGGTGCCGATCGACGACTGGGCGCATGCGACCCAGCCGCTCGACGCGCGCCAGGTCAGCCGCGAGGTCGGCGCTGATCCGGCCGCAATGCAGGCGCTGGTGGCCGCATTTGGCGAGGCCAGTCGCCCCGCCCTCGTCGTCGGCCCAGCGGTCGACCGCGCCGAAGCGGTCGACTTGATGGTGAAGGTCGCCGAGAAGACCAAGGCCGCGGTCTGGGCCAGCCCGTTCTCGGCGCGCTGCTCGTTCCCCGAGCGGCATCCGCAGTTTGCCGGCTTCCTGCATGCCGCGCCGGGCCAGCTCTCCGATGCGCTCCGCGATCACGACCTCGTCGTCGTGGTCGGCGCACCGGTGTTCACCTTCCATGTCGAGGGCCACGCCGCGATCTTCGACGGCGCGACCACGATCTTCCAGATCACCGACGATTCCGATGCCGCCGCGATGACGCCGACCGGCCACAGCATCATTGCGACCATGAAGCCGGCGCTGTCGGCGCTGCTCGCGCTGCTGCCCGAGACCAGGCGTGCCGCATCGCCGGGCCGCGTGCTGCCGCCGCCGCCCGCGGCCGGCGATCCGATTCCAGCCGAATACGCCCTGCACGCGCTGTCGGCCGCGATGGGTCCGCATGACGCGCTGGTCGAGGAAGTGCCGTCGCATCGTCCGCTGATGCAGAAGGCGATGCCGATGCGCGGCCAGGACAGTTTCTACACCATGGCGAGCGGTGGCCTCGGCTACAGCCTGCCGGCCGCGGTCGGTATGGCGCTCGGCCGAAGCCAAGGCCGCACGGTCTGCCTGATCGGCGACGGCTCGGCGATGTATTCGATCCAGGCGCTATGGACGGCAGCGCAGCGCAAGCTGCCGCTGACGGTCGTGGTGCTGAACAATTCCGGCTACGGCGCGATGCGCTCGTTCAGCCAGGTGATGCAGGTGCGCAACGTGCCGGGGCTGGATTTGCCCGGCATCGACTTCGTCAAGCTCGCCGAAGGCATGGGCTGCGACGCAATGCGGGTGACAAAATCAGCCGAGCTCGCAAGCGCCTATCAGCGCGGCCTGTCGCACCAGGGCACCAGCCTGATCGAAGTGATGGTCGATTCCGCGGTGCCGCTGCTCTACACGCAGAAGAGCTGAGCGGCGAGAACGCAGTTCCTGCGCACTCGTAAGGAAGGCACCGGCGGCTGGGTTCCCTCCCCCCTTGCGGGGGAGGGTTAGGGAGAGGGGTGGCCACACGGCGTGCTCTCTCGATTACGAGTCTCAACGAAACGCGATCGGGATTGCGAAAGCGAGACTCACGTCAATATCTCGCCCGGGGCTTACCCCTCTCCCCAGCCCTCCCCCGCAAGGGGGGAGGGAGCCCGATCAGCGTCCTCACCTCACGAGGGCATTTTCACGCTCCTGCTCCACCGCTTGTGCTGACGGCGCCGGCACCTCGCAGCCGGTGGCGCAGCAGCGGCCGGGCTGCTTCGATACGCGCTGGCCCTCGTCGACCAAACCGCGCCCGAGCAGATTCTCGACCAGCTCGGCCTTCTCCATCACGGGATAGTTGCGCCAGATCTCGCGCTTCATCGCTTCCGGCGAGCCGCCGCCATGCAGCGAGATCACCGAGTACCAGCCGGCTTCGTGCGACACCGTGAGGTCCTCGATCAGCCGCGCCACCTCGGCGCGCTGCTCGGTTGGAATGTCGGGCCGTCCGCCCATCACGGCGGCGAGCGAGGCACGGGTTTCCGGATTATGATCCTCGTCGGGTCCAGGCAGCGCGACGATCAGGCCGCCGGAAACGTAATGCGCGACGCGATGCATGTCGTAGATCTTGGTCGCCAATAGCAACTTGCCGATGTTGGAGAACACGGCATCCGGCATCACCGATCCAGCCGGATCTTTCGTGCAATAGACCGAGGACGCCACGCCGCAGGCATAGAAGCTTTCGGTGATGGTGATGAGCTCGACCATCGCCTCGCGGATATGGGCGTGCTTCTCGGCATCGAGCCCGTTGGCCTCGATCATCAGCGCGCCGGCGCCGATCAGGAGGTCGCCGAAGCCGGCGCGCGCGCCGATGCAGGAGTGGCGGTGATGGGTGGCATAGGAGGTGGTGAGGAAGCCGCCCTCCTCGGTCTCGCCGGCGAGGAAGACGCGCTCATGCGGCACGAACACGTCGTCGAAGATCACGACGCCGACCGACTGGCCGTACTTCGCCGAGAACTTTGCCGAGGCATCGCCGGGACGACCGGCCGGGCGCGCGACGATGGTAACGCCGGGCGCATCGATCGGCACCGCGCAACACACCGCGAAATCCTTGTCGGCGGGCACATGGGTGCGGCACGGCATGACCAGGAATTCGTGCATGTAAGGCGCGCCGGTGACGATCGCCTTGGTGCCGCGGATCACGATGCCGTCGGGGCGGCGCTCCTTGATGTGGACATAGACGTCCGGATTGGCTTGCAGGCCCGGACGCTTGGAGCGATCGCCCTTGGCATCGGTCATGGCGACGCCGAGCGTCAGGTCCTGGTCCTGCACCTCGTGCAGATAATTGAGGAAGCGCTGGCTGTAGTCGGTGCCGTGGCGATCGTCGGTGAGCCTGGTCGCCTGGTAGAGCCCGTTCAGCGCATCATGGGTGAGGTAGCGCTGTGCGCAGCCCGATGTCCGGCACACCAGCCGCACCGCCTCGAGCTTGTAGAGCAGGTCCTGCGAGCTCTCGTTGATGTGGAGCATGCGATTGACGGTCTTGCCCGAGGTCGTTTGCCGCGCCGTCATGATCGGCACGTGCTCGGCGCGATGCGCGAAATCATAGGTGACGCCGACACCCGCCACGCCCGGCGCCAGCAACGGCTCATCCGCGACGCTCGCCACCGCCTCGCCGTTGACGAACACCCGCGGCTTGTAGCGGCGCAGGGATTCCCGGTAGTCCGCGGCCGTCATCAGCATGGCGCTTCTCCCTTGCTCATTTATTATAACATTGTTAAATTATTGAACACCGTTAGAATCGAGTCAAGGACGGAATCGCCGGATGCAGATGCGCGAGAGCAGGAGAGAGGCGGTCAGCCGCCACAAGCGGGAGCTGATCCTCGATGCAGCGCGCAGCGTGTTCGCCGAGGAAGGCCTCGAGGGCGCGAGCCTGCGGGCGATCGCCACCCGGGCCGGCTACACCCCGGCGGCGCTGTATTTCCATTTCGATTCCAAGGAGGCGATCTATGCCGAGGTGCTGCGGCAGTCGCTGGCCGCGCTCGGCGAAGCCGTCAGCGCGGCGGTCGCCACGACGCGCGGCGCCAAGCAGCGGCTGCACGCCGCCGGGATGGGCTTCTTCCGCTACTATGCCGACAACCCGCGCGACCTCGATCTCGGCTTCTATCTGTTCCGCGGCGGCATGAAGCCGGCCGGGCTCGGCCATGACCGCGACCACGCGCTGAACGCCGCCTTGGAGGCCGCGCTGCATCCGATCGCGGAGGCCGCCGAAGTGCTGGGTGCGTCGAGGCAGAAGGCCAACACGGTGATGGTCGACTGCTTCGCGCATGCCACCGGCCTGTTGCTGTTGCTGCACACCGGCCGCATCCGAATGTTCGGCGCCTCGGCGCCCGATCTGATGGACGCCTATCTGCGCGAAAGGATCGCGCAACTAGCCAAGGAGTGAGGCCGAGATAGCGGCTGTAAGGAGGCCACCGGCGGATGGGCTCCCTCCCCCCTTGCGGGGGAGGGTTGGGGAGAGGGGTACCACACTGGTGCTCTCTCGATTTGTGTCCCAACCACACGCGCCCGAAATTGCGACGGCGACGCTTCAATCAATCATCTCGCCCGGGGCCACCCCTCTCCCCTCCCTCTCCCGCAAGGGGAGAGGGAGCCTGACCAGGGTGCTCACCTCACACGAGCGACGCGAATTCCCTGGCCATCACTTCCCGTAGCTCTCGCGCATCTTGGCCTGGATCTTGGCCATGCCGCCAATCCAGCGGTCGTAGTTCTCGGTCTTCTTGCGCATGTAGCCGAGCACCTGCGGGTGCGGCAGGATCAGGAAGGTCTCCTGCTCGATGCCCTTGAGCGCATCCTGCGCGACCTGCTCTGCCGACAGATCGCCGTCGCCGGATTGCGGGCCCTTCGGGATCGAGCGCAGCATGTTGGTGTCGACGCCCTGCGGGCAGAGGATCGAGACCTTGATGTTGTCGGCGCGGTGCGAGATCGCGAGATTTTCGGCGAAGCCGACCGCGGCGTGCTTGGTGGTGGAATAGGCCGGGCTGCCGACCTGCGACAACAGGCCCGCCGCCGAGATCGTGTTGAGGAAATAGCCCTCGCCGCGCGCCTTCATGCGCGGCACCAGATGCCGCGCGGCATAGACATGCGCCATCACATGGATCGCCCAGCTGCGCGACCACGGCTCGTCCGAGGTGCCGCCGGCATTGTGCGACAGCGGATCGAAGCCGCCGCCGATGCCGGCATTGGAGCAGAACAGCGCGATCGGGCCGAACATGCGCTCGGTCTCGTCGATCACATGCAGGATGTTCTTCTCCTGCCCGACATCGCATTTGAAGGCAGCGCCGCCGACCGTGGCCGCGACCTTTTCGGCCGCCGCATGGTCGAGGTCGACCACCACGACCTTGGAGGCACCGGCGGCATGGAACGCCTCGCACAGCGCCTTGCCGATGCCATTGCCACCGCCGGTGACCACCACAACCTTACCCGCCACCTGCATGGCCATCCTCCCGGTATCTTGATTTCAGCGCATGATCCAGAAGACGGACTCATGCTCCAACGAAGAGCGCTCATGATAGCGCATCTTTTGCCGATGCATGATCTTTTCGAGGGGGCCGGGCCGGCCTTGTGAAGCCCGCGCTAGCTCGCCAGCACGACGTCGAACACGGCCGTGTAGTGGCAGGCGGCCCCGAGCAGCACGAAGCAATGCCAGATCGCGTTCTGGAAGCGCAGCCGGCGCCAGGAATGGAAGATCACGCCGAAGCTGTAGAGAATGCCGCCCGCCAGCACGAAGCCGAGCGCCATCGCCGGCAATGCCTTGACCACGGCATCGTAGAGCATGATGCCACTCCAGCCCATCGCCAGATACAGACCGATCGACAATCGGTCGAAGCGGCCGGGATAGCGCAACTTCAGCCAGATCCCGACGATCGCCACGCACCACACGCCAACGAGCAGCGCGATCGCGACATAGCTGTCCTTCAGTTCCACGATGAACGGCGTGTAGGTCGCGGCGATCAACAGGTAGATCGCGGAGTGATCGAAGCGCCGCAGGATCCATTTGGCGCGCGACACTGGCCAGAGATTATAGGTCGCCGACAGCGTCAGCATCGCGAGCAGGCCCGCGACATAGACCGATACCACGGCGACGTCGAACGGACCGGCATAGACCGCGGTCAATACGATCAGCGCGGTGGCGGCAACCAGTCCGAAACAGACACCGACAACATGAACGACGCCGTCGGCGATCAGTTCGGCGCGGTCGTAGTTCCACAGCGCGGCGCCGGCCGCGTGGATCGAGGTCGAGGCAAGTTGCTTCAGGCGGAAGACCGTCATGCAGGCTTTCCTGTGGGCCGATTGACTATGGGTATCGCCGGCGTGGTGGCGCGTTCAATCCCTCACCCGCAAAGGCGCCGGAAATGTGAAGCTTGATTTTAGCCCGATAATCGCCACCTTGCGGTAATCGCCTGCCCTTTTTGGCTCCTCTTGCCGGGTCCTCCGTTCACCCTCCATGCCCCCCAGTCTCTCTGATATCGTCGAGGAAGCGCGTCTCTCGGCGCGGGCGCTGCTCGACTATGGTGAGGGCTTGTTCAACCCGACGGTCCGGCTCGGCGTCACCGGCCTGTCGCGCGCCGGCAAGACCGTGTTCATCACCGCGCTGGTGCACGGGCTGACGCGTGGCGGACGCTTCCCGGTATTCGAGGCCTATGCCTCGGGACGGATCGCGCGGGCCTATCTCGCCCCGCAGCCCGACGACGCGGTGCCGCGCTTCGCCTATGAGAACCATGTCCGTACATTGGTCGAGGAACGGCGCTGGCCGAGCTCGACCACCGACATCTCCGAGCTGCGGCTCGTGATCGAATATCAGCGGCAAAACGGCGCGGACCGCAAGCTGACCCTCGACATCGTCGACTACCCCGGTGAGTGGCTGCTCGACCTGCCGCTGTTGAACAAGAGCTACGAGCAATGGTCGGCGGAAAGCCTCGCGCTGTCGCGCGAACCGCTGCGCGCAAAACTCGCCGCGCCCTGGCACGCGCATCTGGCGACGCTGAAGAGCGAGGCCAGGGAGGACGAGCAGGCCGCGCTCACCGAGGCGCGGCTGTTCACCGACTATCTGCGTGCCTGCCGCGACGAGCGCTTCGCGATGAGCCTGTTGCCGCCCGGCCGCTTCCTGATGCCCGGCAACCTCGCCGACACGCCGGCGCTGACCTTTGCGCCGCTCGACGTGCCCGTCGACGGCAGCGCACCCGACAACTCGCTGTGGGCGATGATGCGGCGGCGCTATGAGGCCTACAAGGACGTCGTGGTACGGCCGTTCTTCCGCGATCATTTCGCGCGGCTCGATCGCCAGATCGTGCTGGCGGATGCACTCGCCGCATTCAATGCCGGCCCCGAGGCATTGCACGACCTCGAGGCGGCACTCGCCGGTATCCTCGACTGCTTCCGGATCGGCCGCAGCACGATCCTGAGCACGCTGTTCCGGCCGCGCATCGACCGCATCCTGTTCGCGGCGACCAAGGCCGACCACCTGCATCACCAGAGCCACGACCGGCTGGAAGCCGTGCTGCGGCGGATCGTGGCCAGGGCGGCCGAGCGCGCCGAATATGCCGGCGCCGAGATCGACGTGGTGGCGCTCGCCGCGGTGCGCGCCACCCGTGAGGCGCAGGTCGCGCGCGGCCGCGACCGCCTGCCCTCGATCCTCGGCACGCCGGCGCCCGGCGAGGTCGCCAATGGCGAGACGCTGGATGGCGAGACCGAAGTCGCGACCTTTCCCGGCGACCTGCCGGACAATCCCGAGGAGCTGTTCAACGGCGGCTTCCGCGGCCTGTCCAGTGCTGGTGCAGACAGCGCCGATTATCGTTTCCTGCGCTTCCGCCCGCCGAAACTGGAACGAGGCGGCGATGCGGAGCCTGCGCTGCCTCACATCCGCCTTGACCGCGCCCTCCAGTTCCTGATCGGAGACAAACTGCAATGAACGAGAAGACGCCCCCGCGGCGGCCGGCGACGTTCAAGCTCGACGATCCCGGCGTGGTCGTGATGGACCCGGACGACAGCGGTCGCCTCAACCGCGGCTCGATCCAGATCGTGCCTGAAGCGGAGCCCGCGCAACTGCCGGTGCCGGTCGATACGCCGCTGCTGCCCGAGCGCCGCGGCTTCCGCTGGGGCACGTTATTCTGGAGCGCTGTCGGGGGCCTCGTGCTGCTCGGCAGCGGGCTCGGCGTCCTCAACCTGGTCGAGGATCTGTTTGCCCGCAATGAAGGCCTCGGCTTCCTAGGTCTGGCGCTCGCCGGCATCGCCGTCGTGGCGCTCGCGGTCGTCACCATGCGCGAGCTGGTCGGTCTGGCGCGGCTTGCGACCATCGAGAAGCTGCATCTGCGCGCCGCCGAGGTGCTGATCAGCGACGACCGCGCCGCAAGCCGCACTGTCGTCGCCGACCTGCTCAAGCTCGCGCACCGGACCCCGCAGCTCGCCCGGGCCCGCGGCGCGTTGCAGAGCCACACCGATGATATCATCGATGGCGCCGACATGATCCGGCTCGCCGAGCGCGAATTGATGACGCCACTCGACGAGGAAGCGCGGCGCCTGGTGTCTTCGGCCGCGCAGCGCGTCTCGGTCGTCACCGCGGTCAGCCCGCGCGCGCTGTTCGACGTGCTTTTCGTGTTCGTGGCGAGCTTGCGGATGATCCGCCAGCTGGCGCGGCTCTATGGCGGCCGGCCAGGCGCGCTCGGCATGATCCGCCTGCTCCGCCACGTGATCGCGCATCTCGCCATCACCGGCGGCATGGCCGCGAGCGATAGTCTGATCCAGCAGATGCTGGGCCACGGCATCGCGGCAAAACTGTCACAGCGGCTTGGCGAAGGCATGCTCAACGGCCTGTTGACCGCCCGCCTCGGCCTCGCCGCGATCGACGTCACCCGCCCGCTTCCCTTCAACGCCCTGCCCCGCCCCGCGCTGACCGATCTGGCGAAGGATTTGATCCGCAAGCGTGAGGAAGCGGAATAGCCACCTGCTCCTTCAGAGCGGCATCGTGCCAGTTGCGGCACAGTGGCAGTTGTTGCGCCCTCTCCCCTTGTGGGAGAGGGCAGCTCAGACAGCCGTCGCGGGTTCGCTTGGGTGAGGGGTATCCATCCGCGCGCACCGCGCCTGCGGAGAGAGACCCCTCATCCGGCAGCCTTCGGCTGCCACCTTCTCCCACAAGGGGAGAAGGTGATCTCGCAAGAATCCGAGAGCATCGCCAGCACGCGCCAGCGGAAGAACGTCGTATCCGGCCGCGGCGACAGGTCGGGCGTCCAGCCCGAGATCTTCTCCAGCGCATAGGTGTCCATCACCATGCCGCGCCAGCTCCGTGTCACGCGCTCCAGCGGCTGGCGCACCGCCGATGTTTCGCTCCACAGCGGCAGATTGTTCTCGGGCTCGCGCCCGACATAGATGCCGGCATGATCGCGGATCTTGTCCATGCCGGGATCGGCAAAGCCCTGGAAGCGGCCGCGCTCGTTGATCTCGATCACAGGCACCCGGCCGCGCAGCATCCAGCGCAGCATCGCATAGGTTCGGTAATCCGTGGTCGCGACCCAGGTTGCGCCGGTGGCCTCAACCTGCGCCAGGGTATGCGCAGCCACCACATCGTAGCCCGCTTCGGTGCCGATCGGATCGGTGCGGCCGATCAGATTCCACGGCGCGAACATGTAGTAGAGGAACACGCAGACCACGAAGGCGATGCCTGTCGAGATCGCGGTCCGGGCCCAATAGATCGTCGACTTGACGAGTCCGGCCGACCAGCCCTCGAACGGCATCCGCGTGACATTGATGGCGACGGCCGCGAAGCCTGCCGGCCACAGGAACATCGGCCAGGTATCGCCGACCCGCAAGGTCAGCGACTTCCAGAGGAAGTAGAGGAACGGCACCAGCACCGCGGTCGCCAGCAGGATCGCCACCGGCTCGCGCTTGCGATAGCCGCGCCATGCCGTCAGTGCGGTGCCGAACAGCGTCACCGGCAACAGCACGAAGCCGACCAGGCCGAACTGCATGCCGATGAACTCGCCGAGGGTACGGAACGTCAGGTCGCGCTCGACCGTGGCGCGCACCGCCTGGAAGCGGAACGAGGCCCAGTCATGCTCCGCATTCCAGATCAGCACCGGCGAGAACACGGCGATCGCGATCAGCGCGGCGAGGTACGGGTACGGGCTGCGCAGCCAGCGCCAGCGCCAATCCGGCACCAGCGCGAAGGCGAACACCGCCGGCACGAACATGATGGCGGTGAATTTCGAGAGCAGCGCAAGCCCCGCGAACAACCCTGCGGCCAGCCACCAGCGTCCGTCATGGCTCTGCGCGAGCCGCACCAGCGACCACAGCATGGCGACCGAGAACGGGATCAGCGCCGTGTCGGGCGCCACCTTGGCCATTAACAACCCGTAATAAAGCGCAGCCTCCGGCAGCAGCAGCGCGAGCATCACCGCGCGGACATTGTTCGATGTCACGCGACGGACGATGTCGGCAAGCAGGAGCTGGGTCGCCAGCATCGCCACGATGCCACCGAGGCGGACGCCGAGATTGGTGTCGCCGAGAACGGCGGTGCCGCAGCGGATGAACCAGGCGACCATCGGCGGATGGTCGAGGAAGGACAGCACGCTTTCCTTCGACCAGGTCCAGTAGTAAGCCTCGTCGGTGCGCAGATCGAGCGCATGGGCATAGACCAGCCGCATCGCGGTCATGGCAACGATCACGGCGATCACGCCACGCCAATCCGGCGCCCGCGAACGGGCCGGCTTAACGCTGATGTTACCGGCTCCGGGCTCGGGTTCGGCTTGGGCTATCGTCACGCGGGCTTTTTGTTCGACTCTTAACGGAGTGTCAACGTTCCGCGGCGCCGGCTACCCACCGCCAGACCGGGCCCGTGGTGGTGTTCAGCGCGGGAATTAAACACTAGAGTTGTCGATCATGAATCACATGGCCTCCCCCTCGCGCGAGCACCTGCAGGACATGGCCCGCGGCGTCGGCCTGCGGCAGGTCCGCCTCGTCACGGGGGCGATCATGTTCGCCTACCTGATCAGCCATTTCCTCAACCACGCGCTCGGCAATATCTCGACGGAGGCGTTGGCGATCGGGGTGCACTACCACACCGAGTTCTGGCAATTCCTGCCGGTCGCCATCGTGTTCTACACCGCCTGCCTGGTGCACACCGCGCTTGGCATCTGGGCGCTGTTTCAGCGCCGCGAATTCCACTGGAAGGCGGTCGAGCCGCTGCAACTCGCGCTCGGCCTCAGCATCCCGATGCTGATCATCGTGCACGTCGTCGGCGTCCGGCTCGGCCAGACCCTGTACGGGCACGAAAAGCTCTATCCGCAAGAGCTGTACAACTTCTTCATCGCCTCTCCACTCCGGCTGTGGCAGATGCTGGCGGTGCTGGTGATCGCCTGGGTGCATGGCTGCATCGGCCTGTATTTCTGGCTGCGGATGCGTCCATCGTTCCAGCGCACAGCGCCGTTCCTGCTCGCCGCGGCCGTGCTGATCCCGACGCTGGCGATGCTCGGCATCTATCAGGCCGGCCGCGCCACGATCGCGGATTATCAGGACCCCGACTGGCGGCGCGAGGAGCTGTCGGTGCAGAAGCTCGGCACCGCGGCCCAGGCGACCACTCTCGAGAACATCACGAATGGCCTGACGATCGGCTATCTCGGCCTGCTCGGCCTGGTCCTGCTCGCGCGCGGCGCGCGTGCCCTGCTCGAACGCCGCGGCGGCATGATCGCGCTGTCCTATGGCAACGGCCGCACATTGCGGGTGCCGAAGGGATTGAGCGTGCTGGAAGCGAGCCTGCGCTACAACGTACCGCATGCGAGCGTCTGCGGCGGCCGTGCGCGCTGCTCGACCTGCCGCATCCGCATCATCGGCGATCACGTCACCCTGCCCGAGCCTTCGCCGCGCGAGGCCTTCGTGCTGCACCGGGTCGGCAATGACGATCCGTCGATCCGGCTCGCCTGCCAGCTCCGGCCGACCGGCGACCTGACTTTCTTCCAGCTGTTCCTGCCCCACACGATGTCGGCCAACGCCCATGCCGGCAATCCGACGCGGGTCGGCCAGGAGCGTTATCTCGTCAGCATGTTCGTCGACATGCGCGGCTCGACGCAGCTTGCCGAGAAGCGGCTGCCGTTCGACACCGTGTTCATCGTCAACCGCTTCCTCGGCGCGGTGTCGCAGGCGGTGCTGGAGGCCGGCGGGCGGCCCAACCAGTTCATCGGCGACGGCATGCTGGCGCTGTTCGGGCTCAGCACCGACCGCCACGAAGCCTGCCGCCAGGCCTTGCGCGCGGCGGCGCTGATCGCGGCCAATATCAAAGAGCTGAACCAATTCCTCAGCCATGATCTGCGCGAGCCGATCCGCTTCGGCATCGGCGTCCATGGCGGCGAGGTGATCGTCGGCGATATCGGTTATCGCGACCATATGGTGTTCACCGCGCTCGGCGATGCCGTCAACGTCGCGGCAAGGCTGCAGGACATGACGAAAGCGCTGGCCTGCGAGGCCGTCATCTCCGACGAGGTGCGCGTCACCGCGGGCCTCGCCGACGATGCCCTGCCGGCACAGGAGGTCGCGATCCGCGGCCGCAACGAGCCGATGATCGTGCGCACCGTCGAGGCGACGCGCATCCTGTCCACGCTGGTCGACGACCAGCATGCGGTCGCGGCCTGACCACCTCTCCTCTGCCTTTCCCCGAGTGTGATCTTCCGCACAGCTGAGCGTGCACCCATCAGCGATGCTCGAACGCGTCCCAAGCCGGATGCGACAGACTGGCGATGGGCAACACCGCAACCGCGCCGCGACCGAGTTCAAGGCGCATCTGGAGGAGAAGACCATGCTTCGCAAGATCACGCTCGCTTTCGCCACTGTTGCGATCGTCGGTGCCGCCGCTCTGGCGCCGACCTCTGCTTCCGCCAAGCCGTTCTTCTGGCACCCGCATCATCACTTCTGGGGCGGCCCAGGCATCGCCGTCGGCTTCGTCGATTCCGGCTGCTACGTCACCCGCCTGGTGATGACGCCCTACGGTTATCGCTATCGCACCGTGAACGTCTGCTACTGATCGACACTTCGACCTGGAATCGAAATGCCCCGGTCGTCCGCGCGACCGGGGCTTCTCGTTGTTGCGATGCAATGCCGGTGACCGCTGCGAAAGCTCAATTGACTTGCTGTTCCCCGATGCGACATTCGTCGCCGCGCGCAGTCCATGATGCGAAGGCGCGCAAGGCAATCTGAGCCTGGTGATGACCAGCTCACGACAGAACAGCTTCGGAGGAAGCGGAATGCTCGATCGACGAGACTTGATGAAGCGCGCCGGGTTGGCCGCTTTGGTGACGGGGCTGGGATCAAGGGGCTCACTCGCCCTCGACACCGTGACGCTGCCCTTCGGCAATGGCGAACGGCCGCTGGTGCGCTATCCGCAGAAGCGCCCGATGATCGGGCTCACCAGCCGGCCCCCGCAGCTCGAAACGCCATTCGCGGTCTTCAACGACGGCCCGCTGACGCCGAACAACGCCTTCTTCGTCCGCTATCACCTTGCCGGTTTCCCCTACGACCTCGACCCGGACAAGTT
Organism: Bradyrhizobium sp. UBA2491; assembly: GCF_002341725.1. Classification (NCBI taxonomy): domain Bacteria; kingdom Pseudomonadati; phylum Pseudomonadota; class Alphaproteobacteria; order Hyphomicrobiales; family Nitrobacteraceae; genus Bradyrhizobium; species Bradyrhizobium sp. UBA2491. The sequence continues at coordinate 130,776 of NZ_DDOP01000092.1, read as the reverse complement.
CACGCTCGAGATCAAGGGCAAGGTCGACAAGCCGCTGAAACTGTCGCTGAAGGACATCCGGAATCTAAAGGCAACTGAGCTCGTCGCCGTCAACCAGTGCTCCGGCAACAGCCGCGGCTTCTTCAATCCGCGCGTCGCAGGCGGCCAGCTTGGCAATGGCGCGATGGGTTGCGCGCGCTGGCACGGCGTGCCGCTGAAGACCGTGCTCGACATGGCCGGCGTGCAGGCTGGCGCCAGGCAGGTCACCTTCAACGGCATGGACGGCCCGGTGATGGAGACGACACCCGATTTCGTCAAGGCGCTCGACATCGACCACGCCCGCGACGGCGAGGTGATGCTGGCCTGGGGCATGAACGGCGAGGAGCTGCCGTTCCTCAACGGCTTCCCGCTGCGGCTCGTGGTGCCGGGCTATTACGGCACCTATTGGGTAAAGCACCTCAACGAGATTACCGTGATCGACAGCGTGTTCGACGGCTTCTGGATGAAGTCCGCCTATCGGATTCCGGATACACCGAATAACGCGGTCGAGCCCGGCACCGCGCCGAAAGCGACGATCCCGATCAACCGCTTCACGGTGCGCTCGTTCATCACCAGCGTTGCCGACGGCGCCAAGCTGAAGGCCGGCCGCACCATGCTGCGCGGCATCGCCTTCGACGGCGGCAAGGGCATCAAGGAGGTTGCGGTCTCGATCGACGGCGGCAAGAGCTGGACGCCGGCCAAGCTCGGCAAGGATCTCGGCAAATACGCGTTCCGCGAATGGAAGCTGAAGGTCGCGCTGCCGGCCGGCGCCTCGGATTTGAAAGTACGCGCCACCAATAATGCCGGCGACACCCAGCCGATGGATCCATTGTGGAATCCGGCCGGCTATCTGCGCAATGTCGTCGAAACCGTGCGCGTCACCGCGGCGTGAGGAGCAGCATCATGATCAGCAAGCCGCTCGCCACGCTCGTCGCGGTCGCCACACTGTCGTTTGGCACCGCATTGGCCGCGCCCGTGAACTACACGCTCCCCGAGGAGACTGCGGCCTTCAAGCCGGGTCCCAACCTCGACGTGGTGCAGAGCAACTGTACCGGCTGCCACTCGGCGGACTACATCAAGACCCAGCCGCAGGGCGAGAAGTTCAAGAAGGATTTCTGGCAGGCCGAAGTGACCAAGATGATCAAGGTCTACGGCGCACCGATCGACCAGGCCGACATCGGCAAGATCGTCGATTATCTCAGCGCGACCTATTGAGGCGGGCTACTCGATTCTCGCGCGCCGGTGGAAAAGCCAGCGCGCGAGACGAGGGCAACGAAGCCATTCGGTTCAGTGGAACCAGTCTGTTTTGCAGTGCATCAATTGACCATGAAACAGGCAATCCGGCACCAAATCCCTGCAAAGCGGGTTGTTTCCGGTCAAAAACACACCGTCGTTTGATCTACCCAGCTTTTTTCAAACTGCTATCCTGTGCGGTACGGACAAGTCGGTTGGTGCGGGGGCCGGCTGGTCTGTTTTCGATTGATTCCGCGGAGACGACTGGAATGCCCAAAGGTACAGTGAAGTGGTTCAACCCGACCAAGGGTTATGGATTTATCCAGCCCGCAACAGGCGGCAAGGACATTTTCGTGCATATTTCAGCGGTTCAGAAGGCTGGCCTACAGTCCCTGAACGAAGGCCAATCGGTTGAATACGAAGAGATCGCAAATCGCGGCAAGACGTCGGCCGAGAACCTCAAGGTCTAGCGTAACAACGCCAGATCCGGCGGCGCACTCTCGGACGCCATCCGGGAGTGGGGGCCGATCCACACAGCAGATCACGTGACGTTCGGCGGGGCGGGCACGGCGCCCGCGCCACGACGATGATTTTTCCGACGAGCGCCGGTCGCGCGTCGATGATCTTCATTTGCTCCACGACATCCCGCGGCGCCCTCTTCGTGCCGAACCGATCCCGTATCGCGAGAGCGCGAACGAATTGCCGGATCGCGGTATCGCAATCGCGCCAGGAACACGGGAGTTCCGCATGAATCTTGCCGACAATTGGGAAGCGGAGTCCGGCCGATGGATCGCATGGGCGCGGCATCCCGGACATGACAGCTACTGGCGATTTCACCGCGACCAGTTCCTCGCCTTGCTGCCTCCGCCCGGCCTGCGGACGATCGACATCGGCTGCGGCGAAGGACGATTGACGCGGCACCTGAAAGAGCTCGGGCATCGCATCGTCGGCATCGATGCGTCGCCCTCGATGGTCGCGGCCGCCCGCGCCTCGGACCCGTCGATGGATCTGAGGATCGCCGATGCCGCCGCATTGCCGCTGCAAGACGCGAGCGCCGATCTCGCGGTCGCCTTCATGACCCTTCACGACATCGATGCTATGCCGCACGCCGTCGCCGAGATCGCGCGCGTGCTCATGCCCGGCGGACGATTGTGTTTCGCGATCGTCCATCCGATCAACTCGGCCGGCCAGTTCGAGCGCCCGGTGGCCGACGCGCCGTTCGTCATCAAGGGTGACTACCTGCGCCCGTTCACCTTCTCGGATACGGTCGAGCGGGCCGGCCTGACGATGACGTTTCACAGCCGGCATCGCCCCCTGGAAGACTACTTCGCGGCGCTTCAGGACGCGGGCTTGCTGGTCGAGGCGCTGCGTGAACCTGCCGTTCCCGAGCACGCGATCGAGTCGGACAACAGCCGCCGCTGGCAACGACTGCCGCTGTTCCTGCATGTCCGTGCCCGCCGTCCGTGAGGCATGCTACAGGCAGGTGCCGCCCTGGTCGTTCAATCTTCCGTCACCCATTGGGCAACGGTCATGACGTCAGGCGGCTGCAGATAACCGCGCGGCCAGAGATCGACGGCCCATTCGACCTTGGTTGCGCGCTCGACCAGCACGGCGGTGTTGTGCGGCGTCTGCCCCAGCGAGAAACCGCGGTAGTGCGGATCGCCGACAGTGTGAAACTTGAACAGGTTCCACGCCTGCATCACCAGCATCAGGCTGGTGGTGTTACGGGTGGTGTCCCAGCAATCGTAATTGTGCTTGTCGTCATTGGCGCGGAAGTCGGCCTTGGCCACGCGCTTGTCGGTGCCGAGGATCGGCCCCATGCGGCGGTCGAGCCAGATCACGGCCTTCTGCGTGGCCGCACGTTCGGCGGCGGCATTGGCGCGGCCCGCAGCCATGATCCTGGTCAGCGCCGCCTTGTCGGCGGCATTGAAATCCAGCATCTCGCGGCGCCGACAGACGAAGCCATAACAGACCGTCATCGTCGACGCCGACGGCGGATAGATCGAGACCGACGTGTAGAGCTGCATGACGCCTGCGCTGAGTTCAGCGGCGCCGGCCGGAGCTGAAGCCGACAGCGACAACATGAGCGCCGTGACCACGCCGGCAAATCCGGCGCGTCGCATTCGTATCGGCTGATCGGCGTCCTGCATGACCACTGCCCCAAGTTGTGGACAGGATTATCGCGGGTGCGTCGCGATGCCAATACATCAGGCGCATGGCTGTGGATCAGTTCGAGGGAACGTCAGCCGACCGGCAGCGGCGCGTCGCGCTTGACTTCCTCCATCACCGCGTAGGTTCGCGTCTCGCGCACGCCCGGCAGCGCCAGCAGGGTTTCGCCGAGAAACCGGCGATAGGCGGTCATGTTGGCGACGCGCGCCTTGACCAGATAGTCGAAGCCGCCGGCCACCATGTGGCACTCCAGCACTTCCGGCGCGGTCTGGACCGCTTTCGCGAACTTCTCGAAGACGTCGGGCGTTGTCTTGTCGAGCAGCACCTCAACGAAGACCAAGAGCCCGAGCCCGAGCCGGTGCGGGTTCAGTCGGGCGCCGTAGCCCTCGACGAAGCCGTCGCGCTGTAGCCGCTTCAGCCGCTCGCCGACCGAAGTCGGCGACAGGCCGATCCTTTCCGCCAGTTCCACATTGGCAATCCGGCCATCCCCTTGCAGGATCGAGAGGATTTTGCGGTCTGTCTTATCTATCTCTGTCATATCTACGGTCACACTATGAATTTTCCGGATTTACTAAGGCAAATATGCTATTTTGTCTATCGAACTACGGTGCATGGGCGCGTAGGAGTTCCCTGCAACCTCCGGCCAAGGAACCGCCATGCCAGACCTGCTCCCGCCCCCGTTCAGCCCGCCCTACGCACCCGATGATGCCGCGATCGCCGGCCGCCTGCGCCAGGACGCCGGACTGGGCGCGGAGGCGGAGGCCAGGGTCGACCGCACCGCGACCCGCCTGATCGAGGCGATCAGGGCCAATGACGATCCGCTCGGCGGCGTCGAGGACATGCTGCGGGAGTTCGCGCTGTCGACCAAGGAGGGCCTGGCGCTGATGGTGCTGGCGGAGGCGCTGCTCCGGGTGCCCGACGCGCGCACCGCCGACCAATTCATCGAGGACAAGCTCGGCCAGGGCGACTTCGTCAACCACGAGACCAAATCCAGCGCGTTCCTGGTCAACGCCTCGGCCTGGGCGCTCGGCGTATCGGCGCGCGTGATCCAGCCCGGCGAGACACCGCAGGGCACGATCGGCCGGCTGACCAAGCGGCTCGGTGCCCCCGCGGTGCGCGCGGCGACGCGACAGGCGATGCGGCTGATGGGCAGTCATTTCGTGCTCGGCGAGACCATCGAGGCGGCGCTGGCGCGCGCGCAGTCCCACGCATCGCGCGGCTCGCGCTATTCGTTCGACATGCTCGGCGAGGGCGCGCGCACCGCCGATGACGCCAGCCGCTATTTCGAGTCCTATGCCCGCGCGATCGAGGCGATCGGCAAGGCCGCCGGCAATCATCCCCTGCCCGACCGGCCTGGCATCTCGGTCAAGCTCTCCGCGCTGCACCCGCGCTTCGAGGCGGTCAGCCACGCGCGGGTGATGAACGAGCTGGTGCCGCAACTGATCGATCTGGCGCGCCGCGCCAAGGCGTATGACCTCAACTTCACCGTCGATGCCGAGGAGGCGGACCGGCTGGAGCTCTCGCTCGACGTCATCGCCGCTGCGTTCGCCGATCCGTCGCTGGCCGGCTGGAACGGCTTCGGGCTTGCGATCCAGGCCTACCAGAAGCGCGCCACCGAGGTGATCGACTATGTCGATGCACTGACACGCGCGCTCGACCGCAGGATGATGGTGCGCCTCGTGAAGGGCGCCTATTGGGACACCGAGATCAAGCGCGCGCAGGAACGCGGGCTCGATGGCTATCCGGTGTTCACCCGCAAGGCAATGACCGACCTGAACTACGTCGCCTGCGCGCACAAGCTGCTGGCGCTGCGGCCGCGGCTGTTTCCGCAATTCGCCACCCACAATGCGCTGACGGTCGCGACCATCCTCGAACTGTCAGGCGATCCCGCGAGCTTCGAATTCCAGCGGTTGCACGGCATGGGCGAAGCGCTCTACGCACAGCTCGGCCAGGATCGTCCTGAGATCGCCCACCGCACCTATGCGCCGGTCGGCAGCCACCGCGACCTGCTCGCCTATCTGGTGCGGCGCCTGCTCGAGAACGGCGCCAACTCGTCGTTCGTGGCGCTGGCAGCCGACAACCGCGTGTCCATCACCGACCTGTTGCGCCGTCCGGCCGAGATCATCGGCCATGACGGCAATGCCTCTCACGCCGGAATTCCGCTGCCGGTCGATCTCTATCGACCGCAGCGCGCCAATTCGCACGGCATCGAACTCGGCGAACGCGCGGGCCTCCGCGCGCTGACATCGGCGATTGCGACAGCGCGCAAGACCGCCCCCGGCACAGCCGCAACGTCGACGACCGAGCAGGCCGACGCCGCCGTCACCGCTGCACGACAAGGCTTCAGGGCCTGGAACAGCACGCCGGCCGCACAACGTGCGGCCATCCTGGACAAGGCAGCCGACCTGCTCGAACAGCGCCGTGCCCACTTCCTCGCTTTGCTGCAAGGCGAAGGCGGCAAGACGCTCGACGACGCGCTCTCGGAGGTGCGCGAGGCAATCGACTTCTGCCGCTATTATGCGGCACTCGGCCAAAAGCTGTTCGGCAAGGGCGAGACGATGCCGGGGCCGACCGGCGAGAGCAATGTGCTGGAGCTGCACGGCCGCGGCGCGTTCGTCGCGATCTCGCCGTGGAATTTCCCGCTTGCGATCTTCCTCGGCCAGGTCACTGCGGCGCTGATGGCCGGCAATGCGGTGATCGCAAAGCCGGCCGAGCAGACGCCGCGGATCGCGGCCGAGGCGGTTGCCTTGCTGCATCAGGCCGGCGTGCCCCAGACGGCGCTGCATCTGGTCCAGGGCGACGGCGCGATCGGCGCCGCGCTGGTCAAGCATCCCGGCATCGCCGGCGTCGTCTTCACCGGCTCGACCGAGGTGGCGCGGTCGATCAACCGAACGCTCGCCGCCAAGGATGGCCCGATCGTGCCGTTGATCGCCGAGACCGGCGGCATCAACGCCATGATCGTCGACGCCACCGCGCTGCCCGAGCAGGTCGCCGACGACGTCGTGACCTCGGCGTTCCGCTCGGCCGGCCAGCGCTGCTCGGCGCTGCGGCTGCTGTTCGTGCAGGACGACGTCGCCGACCGCATGATCGAGATGATCGCCGGCGCCGCGCGCGAACTGAAGATCGGCGATCCCGCCGATGTGTCGACGCATATCGGTCCCGTGATCGATGCCGAGGCCAAGCAGCGGCTGGACGCGCATATCGCGAGGATGAAGCAGCAAGCGCGGGTGCATCTCGCCGGCGAGGCGCCGGCCGGCACTTTCGTCGCGCCGCACATCTTCGAACTGTCGGCGGCGAGCGAGCTGCGTGAAGAGGTGTTCGGTCCGATCCTTCATGTCGTACGCTATCGCGCCGAGCGGCTCGGCGACGTGCTGGCCGCAATCGAGGCCACCGGCTTCGGACTGACGCTCGGCATCCATTCGCGTATCGACGACACCATCGAGCAGGTCATCGACCGTCTTCAGGTCGGCAACATCTATGTCAACCGCAACATGATCGGCGCGGTCGTCGGCGTGCAGCCATTCGGCGGCAGCGGCCTTTCCGGCACCGGCCCCAAGGCCGGCGGCCCGCACTATCTGACGCGCTTCGCCACCGAACAGACGATCACGATCAACACCGCCGCCGCCGGCGGCAATGCGGCGCTGATGGCGGGGGTGGAGTAGCCGGCTCCGTCATTGCGAGCCAACGGGTCGCGCGAACGCGCGCCTGATGACAGGCTCCGCGAAGCAATCCATACCCCCGCTTGCGGAGACGTGGATTGCTTCGTCGCTCCGCTCCTCGCAATGACGCCCAACAAGCCGTTGCATCATCACCCCGAGATGGGTCAAATGGCGGTCCGATCGGAATGATCCGCGCGCGATAATTCCAGCTACCGGAAAAACACCAACAAGCGCCACGGGAGCGACGGCACGATGGAAAAAGGCATTTTTGACGGGCTCAAGGTCCTGGATTGCGCGAGCTTCATCGCGGCGCCCGCGGCCGCCACCGTGCTGTCCGACTTCGGCGCCGACGTCATCAAGATCGAGCCACCCGGCGCCGGCGATCCCTACCGGAACCTGCCCAATCTGCCCGGCTATCCCGCCAGCGAGCACAATTTCGCGTGGATGCTGGAATCCCGCAACAAGAAGAGCCTGGCGCTCGACCTCACCAAACCAGAGGCGCGCGAGGTGCTCTACAAGCTGGTCGCGGAGGCCGACGTCTTCATCACCAACATGCCGCCGCAGGTGCGCGAAAAACTCGGCATCACCCATGACCATCTCGGCCATCTCAACGACCGGCTGATCTACGCCTCCTTCACCGGCTATGGCGAAAAGGGCGAGGAGGCCAACAAGCCCGGCTTCGACTCCAACGCCTATTGGGCCCGCTCCGGCCTGATGGACCTGGTGCGCGCCGACGAGGACACCACGCCGGCCCGTTCGGTCGCCGGCATGGGCGACCATCCTTGTGCGATGGCCTTCTACGGCGCGATCGTCACCGCGCTGTTCCAGCGCGAGAAGACCGGCAAGGGCTCGCATGTCTCGACCAATCTGATGGCCAACGGCATCTGGGCCAACGGCGTGCTGGCACAGGCCAAGCTGGTCGGCGCCAAGTTCAAGAAGCGCAAGCCGCGCGAAGAGGCGCTGAACGCCGTCACCAACCACTACAAATGCAAGGACGGCCGCTGGCTGATCCTGTCGCTGCTCAACGAAGACCGGCAATGGCCGACGCTGGCACGCTGCATGGGCCGCGAGGACCTGGTCGCCGATGCCCGCTTCGCCACCAAGGCCGACCGCCACGCGCGTTCGGTCGAGCTGATCAAGATCTTCGACGAGGTGTTCGCCAGCAAGGAGCTCGCCGAATGGCGCAAGATCCTCGACGGCAACGGCCTGGTGTTCGGCGTGGTCGGCATCCTCGACGACATCCCGAACGACAAGCAGATGATCGAGAACGAGGTGCTGGTGCACTTCGAGAACGACACCATGCTGACCGTCAACAGCCCGATCTTCATCGACGGCGCGAAGAAGGTGCAGCCGCGCAAGCCGCCGGAAGTCGGCGAGCATTCCGACGAGATCCTGCGCCAGGCCGGTTACGACGAGGCCACGATCCAGAAGCTGCGCGCGTCCGGCGCGGTGGCGTAGCTCGACTTCACGCTGTCTCCTCTCCCTCGCCCCGCTGTTGCGGGGAGAGGCAAGAATTCATCGCGAAGAGGCCTCACGATGCCCCGCTATCGCCTGCACTACTTCCCCGAATCCGGCAACAGCTACAAGCTCGCGCTGATGCTCACGCTGTGCGGCGAGACCTTCGAGCCGGTGTGGACCGATTTCGGCGGCGGCGTGACGCGGACCGCGGAGTGGCGCGCCACCGTGAACGAGATGGGCGAGATCCCGGTGCTCGAAGTCGACGGCGAGCGTCGCACCCAGACCGCGCCGATCCTGCTACAGCTTGCCGAACAATACGGAAAGTTCGGCGGCGAAACGCCGGCGGAGACGTTCGAGCTGCTGCGCTGGCTGTTCTGGGACAACCAGAAACTCTCCGGCTACATGGCGACCTATCGCTTCATGCGGACCTTCTCGCCGTCGGTCGATCCAAAGATTCTCAAGCACTATCGGGTGCGGCTCGACGACTTCCTCGGCATCCTCGACCGCCATGTCGGCAACAACGCCTTCATGATCGGGGCGCGACCGACCGTGTCGGATTTCTCGATGATGGCCTATCTGCACTATCCGAGCGACGAGACCGGCTACGACTTTGCCAGCAGCCATCCCAATATCAGCGCCTGGCTCGGCCGCATCGCTTCCCTGCCCGGCTGGAAACCAGCCTATGAGCTGCTGCCCGGCCCGCGCCTGAAGCACTACGTTTGAGAGACTATCTCTTTATCCAGGACCAGACGATGGCCACCACGATGATGCCGATGATGACCGCGAGCCCGATCGCCCAGCTGCTGACCCGGACGGCGCTGACCGCCTGACGCTCGGCCTCGTTGGCCGCGATCTCGCGGTTGCGCTGCTTGTTGTCCTCGGGAGCACTCATCGGGCCGGTCTCCGGTCAAGAGCTGTCGGGTGCTGGGCAAGCGGCAGTGTAGCACCAATTAATGACGCGGAGACGCTTCGGTTCCGGCGGAGATTACCGCCCCTTCACGAAGCACATACCCATGCGCGAGGTTTTCCCCGCGACCTGGCACACGAGCCCCTCGGCGCAGGTCCAGGCCCGGAAGCTACGGTCGCTCTCGGCCGGCTTTGCGCCCGGCAGATAGCAATGCGCGCCCCAGCCGTCGCTGTATTCGGTGCCAGCAAGCTCGGCGCCGCCGCGCAGTTGCGGCCGGTTGGAAAAGCCGCGTGAAAAATCCGGCGTCCTGCCGTCGCGGAAGCTCGTGAGGATATCGCGGCGGCGAGGTTGGTCGCCGAAGAAATGCGGCGAGGCCGGCACCACGGTGGAATTCGACGGCTTGGCCGCCATCCAGTCGACGCCGGGGAAATGGAAGCCGCCGATGCCGCGGGTCTGGTGACAGCCGGCGCAGGTGACGTCGTTGAGGCGCCGCTCGAAACCGGCCAGCGACTGGATGTTCTGAAGCTTCGTTCCGTCCGACGCGGCCTTCTGCAAGGCGCCGACGACATCGCTGTCCGAGAACACCGCACTGCCTGCCGTCCCCTCGCCCTGCACCAGGCCGAACTCGGGCGCGAGATCGCTGACATCGAAGCCGGTCGGTGTCGGTGCCACCGCCGAGTTCGCGAGGAAGCGATCGGGGATCAGCAAGGTGCCGCGATCGAGTTCGGCAAAATGTTTGGGATCGAGCAGCCAGGCCTTGAAGTCGCGCTTCAAGCCTTCGTCGGTGAGAATCCGATCGCGATCGATCTGGTTCTCCAGCGGTGCTTCGGCAAAACGTCGCGCCGTCCCGTCATAGTCGAACACCTTCAGCAGGTAGTCGGTGCGGAAATCGCGCAGCGCGGATTTCGGCGCATGCGCGATCTGAAGATTGGTCTCGATGCGTGCGACGTTCCGCGCATCGATCAGGCCGAGCGGACCATCGTTGCCGAACAGTTTCTCCAGCGTAGGCGGAGCGCTGCCGGTCGCAAGCCAGCGCCGTGCGATCTCGCGGCAGCTGAGCGACGCATCATTACCGTCGCCCTTCGCCTTCAGCACCAGGTTCAGCGTCATTGGCAGCCGCTGCGAGACCGCGTTCTCGCCGATCAGCGGCACATCGGTGCGGGTCAAGCGATAGATCAGGCGGACCTCGCCGCAGCCGTTCGGCGCGACATAGGCACGGTCCATCCGGTTGACGATGCCCGCCAGCACGAAGCGAACATCCGGGGATTCGAACAGCGCGCGGTCGAACAGCTGGAACGCGAAGCCGTCGCCCACGCCGATGCTCTCGTTCGGCAGGCTGGCCTTGTGCTTCGTGACATAGCGATCGAATTCGCGATCGAGCGCCTCGCGCACCCGCACCATCGCGGGCAAGCCGAACAGTTCACGGTTGGACAGCGGCGTGTCTGCGGCACGGTTCGGCGCCAGCATCCGGCTGAGACTGAAACGGCCATGATCGAGTTCGCGCAGGAGTGCCGGATCGATCACCGCAGCGCCGCGCTCGAGTGCACGATCCTCAGCGGCACGCGCCGGCACGGCGCCGCAGAACAGAGCGGACATCAACAGCAAGCATTTCAGCGCGCGGCTCATGCTGCCACTAACACCGCACGGCAAACCGTATTCAAGAAAAAAGGCGCTTCACATCGCGGTGAAGCGCCTTGCTGTTGTCGCGATTCGACGATCAACGCGAAACGATCAGACCCTTGCTGGTAACGACCACCCAGCGGCCATCCTGCTTGCGGATGGCGTCGACGCGGCCGAGGCCGGGGACGGGATCGCCGGCATAAACCTCGTAGATGCCGCCGCGGCCCTCGATCAGCGCGCCGCCATTGCCGACGTCACGCAGCGCCCAGCCGTCCACCACCGGCAGGCGACCGACCTCGGGCCTGGGAGCGGCCGGCGCGGCCGCCGGGGTGACGGAGCCCGTGACCTCGCGGGCGGGCATCGCCGCAGCAACGGTCGTCTGCGGCGGGGCACGGAGCTTGTCGACGGTCTCGCTGAGCTTGTTGAGCTTGGCGATCGGCTCGGCCTGGGCCTTCTCGACCTTCTCGATCCGGTCGCTGGCCTTGCTGAACTGGGCCTGGCCGGCCTTGGCGGTCTGCTCGACGCTGGCCTTCAGCGCGGCGATTTCGGATTCCATCCGGGCAAGCGAGACATCGGCCGCTTCCTTCGCGGCGGCGTCGTTGGCCGCGGTGTCCTTGGCGGCAGCAGCGGCCGGGGCGGCGAGATGGCCGAGGCCCGCGGTCGCCAGCGCGCCACCGATGGCCCCTGCCACGGTTGCCAGCGCGATCACCGCGGCCATCGCCCCGAGGCGGCGGCTGCCGGCCGGCTTGCCAGCGGCCTTGGCGGCCTGCTCGGCACCCGGCTTGGACGCGGTGGCTTCATGGTCCCAGGTACGGTCGCCGGGCGCCATGATCATCAGCTTGCCCGGGAAACGCGGCTCTTCTCGCTTGCCGGTCTCGACCTTGGGCACTTCCATATTAGTCGGCTCGATCTTGGCGTCGATCTTGGCCTCGATCATCGGATCAAGCCGGGACGGCTCAACCCTTGGCGGCTCTACCCTTGGCGCCTCGACCTTCGGCGCATCCGCCTTCGGCGAGGTCTCTTCCTGCTCGGGCGCGAGCCGCGGAGCCTCGACACCGGCCGCGGCCATCACGGGCTCGCTTTTCGCCGCCATTTCGGCACCGGTTTGACCGCTCACCGGCTCGCTCTGCTGCTCACTCACGTTCAAAGTCTCCAGACTGGGTTGACAATTCGGTAACTTTTATTGCTTGCGAAATGGTTACCCTCGCCCGCCATTACCTAAATTTTAGGGAGTTTTCCGGGCCGGATTTGGGCGATGTTGCCCTGCGGCAATCTGCACCGCTTCCGTTTGCGCGCGGCACTTTCCCGATTAACATACCGCCATCTTCCAGCCAGAAGGCAGGGGAGTGCCATGACGATCGAGAAATGCATCAATGAATTTGATGTCGATGACGTCATTTTTGAGGAAGGCTCGACCGGCCGCGAGCTGTTTGTCGTGCTCGACGGCAAGGTCGACATCGCCAAGGTCGATGGCGGGCACAAGACGATCATCGTCAGCCTCGGCAAGGGCGAGTTCTTCGGCGAGATGGCGGTGATCGACGGTTCGGCGCGCTCGGCGACCGCCATTGCCTCCGCGCCGGGCACGCGGGTGATGCGGATCAACCACGCCCGTTTCGTCTATCTGGTCAGCCAGCAGCCGGCGTTCGCGCTGATGGTGATGGACGCGCTCTCGAAACGCCTGCGCGCCTCCAACGCCGTCACCTACCGTGCGGCGGCCGCATCATGAGCGAGCGCAGGCCAAGCCCATTCAAGACGCTGTTCGACACCGACGTCGCGACGCTGATCCAGGCCGCCGACGACGTCTACCAGATCCGGTTCAAGAATCGCGCGGCGAACGCCTATCTGGTACGCGGCAACAAGCGAACCATCCTGATCGACGTCGGGCTGTCGACCAACTACCCGTCGCTGGTCGCCTGTCTCGACCATCTCGGCGTGACGCCCGAGATGATCGACATGGTGGTGCTGAGCCACGAGCATCTCGATCACATCGGCGCCGCCTGGCATTTCCACGGCCGCGCCTACATCGCCGCGCACCGGCTCGCCGCCAACAAGATCATGCTGCGCGACGACTTCTCGATGCTGCGCAAGATGTTCAACGAGCCGAACGTGCCGATCGACATCGACATCTGGCTCGAGGAAGGCAATTTGATCGACCTCGGCAATTTCCGCCTCAACGTGATGTACACGCCGGGCCACACATCGGCCTGCATCACGCTGTTCGACCAGGACAAGGGCCTGTTGTTCGCCGCCGATACGCTGATGCCCGGCGGGGTGATGGGCGGCGTGTTCGGTTCCGGCTCGATCGCCGACTACATCCAGTCGCTGGAACGGTTGAGGGGCCTCGATTCGAAGATCCTGCTGTCGGGTCACGGCCGGCTGTCCGACACGCCGCAGGACGACGTGCGGATCGCGCTGCAACGCTCGCACGGGCTGCTCGAGGACACCGCTCAGCTATTCGACGCGCTGGATGCGCGCTCGAATTTCGAGCCGATCATGCAGTCGGTGCGCGACCTCAACAAGCTCGACGATTGACATCCGTCTGCGCGTGTCACATCGCGCAACAATTCAGGTCCCGCCATCGCGTGCCGCCAGCCACATCACGGAATTTGACAAATTCATTCGCGGCCTGTTCAACAGAGCAACAACAAAGCAAGAAGACAGGGAGCGAGGACCATGAAACTCTACGACTCGATCGGACCGAACCCGCGCATCGTGCGCATGTTCATGGCCGAGAAGGGCATCGAGATCCCCAAACAGACCGTCGATCTGCGCAAGGGCGAGAACCGCGAGGACGCCCATCTGAAGCGCAATCCGCATGGCCAGATGCCCGCGCTCGAGCTGGACTGCGGCAACTACCTCTCGGAGATCACCGCGATCTGCGAATATCTCGAGGAGAAGCATCCCGCGCCCGCGATGATCGGCAGCACGCCGGAGGAGCGCGCGGAATGCCGGATGTGGACCCGCCGTGTCGACCTCAACATCGCCGAGCCGCTCGCCAATGGCTACCGCTTCGGCGAGGCGCTGAAGTTCTTCGAGAAACGCATTCCGGTCGCGCCCGAAGCCTCGCCGGGACTGAAGATGATCGCCGCCAACCGCATCAAATGGCTCGATGACCAGATGGCGGACGGGCGCAAATACATCTGCGGCGAACGCTTCACGCTGGCCGACATGCTGCTCTACTGCTGGATCGATTTCGGCAACCAGGTCGGCCAGCCGCTGGATCAGTCGAACGGCAACATCGTGGCCTGGTTCAATCGCGTCGGCGAGCGACCCTCCGTGAAGGCATAGGCATCCGAGCGCAGAGACCGGCCCCGCGGAGGACGAACCGCGGAACGACCAATTGCCGCCGACAGGGAAGGACAGAGTGATGCAAGCCGACGCCGCGAACGCTGAAGCTCTGGCGGAAATGCGCCGCCGTGTCGTGATCTCCTCGACGATCGGCAATGCGCTGGAGTGGTTTGACTTCACGGTGTTCGGGCTGTTCGCCGGCATCCTCGGCAAGCTGTTCTTCCCGGCCGACAATCCGAACTCGTCGCTGCTGCTGACTTTCGCCACGTTCGGCATCGCGTTCGCGGCGCGGCCACTGGGCGGGCTGGTGTTCGGGCTTTATTCCGACAGGCACGGGCGCAAGAAGGCGCTGATCGTGATGATCACGCTGATGGCTGTTGGCACCGGCATGCTCGGCTTCCTGCCGACCTTCGGCGCGATCGGCATCGCGGCGCCATTGCTGCTGCTGCTGGCGCGCCTGATCCAGGGCTTTTCCGCCGGCGGCGAATTCGGCAGCGCCAGCGCGATGCTGATCGAGTTCGCGCCGCCTGGTCGCCGTGGGCTCTACGGCTCGTTCCAGATGGTGTCGCAGTCGCTCGCCTTCGGCCTCGGCGCGGCGATGGCGATCGGGCTCAACCTCGGCCTGTCGGCGGACGCATTCGCGAGCTGGGGATGGCGCGTGCCGTTCATCCTCGGCATCCTGATCGGGCCGACCGGATGGTATCTGCGCCAGCGCTGCGACGAGTCTCCGGAGTTTCAGGCCTATCTGGCCGAACGGGCCGCGACCGCACAACCGAAGCGGCAGACCACCCTCGGCCAGCTCTTCACGGAGCATCCGCGTGAATTGATCGCCTCTTTCTGCCTGATCGCCGCCGGCACCGCGATCAACTACGTCAATGCGATCTTCCTGCCGGCCTATGCGGTCAGCGAGCTGAAACTGCCGCTCCTGAACGCGCAGCTGGGACTGCTTTGCGTCAGTCTCGCCAATGCCGTGATCGCGGTCGTGGCGGGGACGCTCTCCGACCGGATCGGGCGCCGCGCCGTGCTGGTGCCGGCGCTGATCCTCTACTCGGTGCTGTTCTACATCCTGCTGCAACGCCTCGCCGCGGAGCCGACGACCGCGAAGCTGTGGCTGTTGCAGATCACGGCCATCCTGCTCGGCTTCCTGGCCGGCCCGATGCCGGCCTTCATGACCGAGATATTCCCCGTCGGCGTGCGCTCGACGGGCGCATCGCTGATGTACAATCTGGCGGTCATGCTGTTCGGCGGTCTGGCGCCGTTCATCAACACCTGGCTGGTGCAGACCACCGGCGACAAGGCCGCGCCGGTTTACTACATCCTGTTCGCCGCCGCGGTGGGCCTCGCCGGGCTCTCGATCTACCGGCCGAAAGCCACCATCGGACCCGACCTGTCGTCGCTCCCATTGGCCGGCGACCGGCGCGCGACATAGCGCGAACCAGGCACGTATCGGGCTAGATCACCACCGGCTTGTCCGGCAGTTCGTTCGGGCCGCCGGCTGCGTGCGGGTAATATTTCGCGAGCTCCCGCGACACCGCTGCGATGCCGTTGATCACGCCCTGCTCGAAGCGGCCGGCGCGGAAATCCGTTTCCATCACGCGGCAGATTGCTTCCCAATTGGCTTGACCGACCTTCGCGTCGATGCCGCGGTCGGCGACGATCTCGACATCGCGATCGGCCAGCAGCAGATAGATCAGGACGCCATTATTGTGATGCGTGTCCCAGATCCGAAGATGCGAGAACACGTCGATCGCGCGTTCCCGCGCCGGCTGGTCGCGGAACAGCGGCACACCGTCAAGCGCGCCCTCGACGACGAAGCGGATCTGGCCGGCATGGGTCGCCTCGCCGGCCTTGATCGCCTGCTCGATGGCATCGAGCACGCGCGGCGGAAACTCGCGCCGCACACGCCAACGATGTTCCAGCAGATGCTTGCCGATACGCTTGATGCCCATGTGCCTACCAGCTCCCCGAGGCGCCGCCGCCGCCGAAGCTGCCGCCTCCGCCGCTGAAGCCGCCACCCGAACTCGAGCCGCCGCTCCAGCCCCCGCCGCTGCCGGACCAGCCCCCAGAGTAACCGCCACCGCGCCGGTAGGGTCCCGAGCCGGCCGTTGGACCGCCGAAATTCAAACCGCCGAAGATCAGCGCCGCGACGGCGGCGAACAGCCCGACGACGATGGCGGTGGCGAGCGAACCGGCCACCATCCAGGCGAACACGCCGACGATGCCGCCGGTCGCGGCCGAACCCAACAACCGCCCCAGCATCGCGCGCAGCACGCTGGCCACGATGATGACGATGAAGATCGTCACCGGATTGGCGAGATCGACCAGATTGGGTCCCTGCCAATGCTCGGGTTCCGGCGCCGGCAATTGCTCTCCATTGATCAGGCGGATCATCCGGTCGACGCCGGCCGAGATGCCACCGGCGAAATCGCCGGTCTTGAATTTCGGCGTGACGTCCTCATCGATGATGCGGTGGGTAACGACATCGCTCAGCACGCCCTCGAGCCCGTAGCCGACCTCGATGCGCAAATGCCGGTCATTCTTGGCGACGACGAACAGCGCGCCATCGTCGACCTTCTTGCGCCCGATCTTCCAGGCCTCGGCAACGCGGATCGAGAACTGCTCGATGGTTTCCTCGCCCGTGGTCGGCACGATCAGGACCGCGATCTGGCTGCCCTTGCGCGCTTCCAGATCCTTCAGCCGATCATTCAGCGAGGCGACGTCGGTTGCCGACAGCGTTCCGGTCTGGTCGACGACGCGCCCGGTGAGCGGCGGCACCGCGACCTCGGCCCATGCCGGGCAGATGAAGCCCAGCAGGAAAGCGAGCAGGATGACGCGTGCAGCGGTCATCGCGATGGGTGTCCAGCCGGCGTTACTTCGACGGCGCGGGCGCCGGAGCCGGATTGAAATCGACCTTCGGCGCGGTCGAAATCTCCTTCTCATTGTCGACCGTGAAGTTCGGCTTCTCCTTGTAACCGAACACCATCGCGGTCAGGTTGTTCGGGAAGGTGCGGATGCCGACATTGTAGTCCTGCACCGCCTTGATGTAGCGATTGCGCGCCACGGTGATGCGGTTCTCGGTGCCCTCGAGTTGCGCCATCAGGTCACGGAACAGCGCATCCGATTTCAGCTGCGGGTAGTTCTCGGTGACGACCAGCAGCCGCGACAGCGCGCTGGTGAGTTCGCCCTGTGCCTGCGTGAACTTCTGGAACGCGGCCGGATCGTTCAGCACCTCGGGCGTGGCCTGGATACTGCCGACCTTGGCACGCGCGTTGGTGACGCCGAGCAGCACGTCCTTTTCCTGCTGCGCAAAGCCCTTCACCGAGTTGACCAGGTTCGGCACCAGGTCGGCACGACGCTGGTACTGGTTCACCACCTCCGACCAGCTCGACTTGACCTGCTCGTCATTGGTCTGGATCGCGTTGTAGCCGCAGTTGGTCAGGCTCAATGTCGCCAGCGCTGCCAGCACGGTCCAAAGCTTGCGCATGTAGGTGGTCCTCCCGGTGGATTCTCTCGTCACGGTAACAGATTTTCGCCCGACAATCCCGCGTGGCGGGATTCGCGGCCGGTTTTACGGATGATGGCCCTTGCCTATCCCTCCCCGCGCCGTTCATCATGGCGAAAAAATCGATCCTGGGAGGATCCATTGGTGTCTGAACAATTCGAGACGATTGTCGTCGAGCGCCCCGATCCGGCGATCGCGCGGATCGTGATGAACCGTCCTGAGGCGCGCAACGCTCAGAACCTGCAGATGACCTACGACCTCAACACCGCCTTCGACCGCGCGGTGCAGGATGATGCGGTCAAGGTCATCATCCTCGCCGGCAATGGGCCGCATTTCTCGGCCGGTCACGATCTGCGGCCGGCCGGCAAGAACGAGGCGGGCGTCGATTTCCCGCCAGTCGGAAATTGGGGTGGCTTCGCCGAGCCCAATGCCCACGGCCGCTTCGCGCGCGAGCAGGAGATCTATCTGCAGATCACGCGGCGCTGGCGCAATCTCGCCAAGCCGACGATCGCGGAGGTGCACGGCAAGTGCATCGCCGGTGGGCTGATGCTGGCCTGGGCCTGCGACCTGATCGTCGCCAGCCATGACGCCGAGTTCTGTGACCCCGTGGTGACGATGGGGGTCTGTGGCGTCGAATGGTTCGTGCATCCCTGGGAACTCGGCGCGCGCAAGGCCAAGGAGATGCTGTTCACCGCCGATGTCTGGAGCGCCGACGAGGCGCATCGCCTCGGCATGGTCAATCACGTGGCGCCGCGCGGCGATCTCTCGACGTTCACGCTGGCACTGGCGCGCCGGATCGCGGCCAAGCCGGCCTTTGCACTGAAACTCTCGAAGGAAGCTGTGAACCGCTCGATCGACATCATGGGGCAGCCCGCCGCGATCGATCAGGCCTTTGCGCTGCATCAGCTCTGCCACGCCCACAATCTTCAGGAATTCGGAATGGTGGTGGACCCCGCGGGTCTGCATCCCTCCGTCGTCAAGAAAACCGCCAACGTGTAGTGACCAGATGGACCTGACCCTAAGCGACGAGCAGCGCCTGCTGCGCGAAAGTGCCGACCGCTTCGTGGCGGAGACCTTTCACCCCGAGCATCGAAAGCAAGCGGCGAACGATCCGCTGGGCTATTCGCCTGCGATCTGGAAGCAGTTCGCCGAGCTCGGCTGGCTGGCGCTGCCGATCGCCGAAGCCCATGGCGGGCTCGGCGGCGGCGCGATCGAGATCGGACTGTTGATGGAAGCGTTCGGGCGCGGGCTGGTGTCCGAGCCATTCCTCTCCACCGTCGTGATCGGCGCAGCCCTGGTCACCGAATTCGGCACCGAGGCGCAGAAGCAGGTAATCCTGCCCAAGGTGGCCGAGGGCGCGCTCACACTCGCCTTCGCGCATTCGGAACGCGCCGCGCGCTTCGACCTCGCCCATGTCGACACCACCGCCGCCAAGACCGCCGACGGCTGGCGGCTGAACGGCAGCAAGATCGCCGTGCTCGACGGCGCAGCAGCCAACCAGATTATCGTCTCCGCCCGCATCGCCAACGCCAATGGCGCATCGGGCAAGCTTGCCCTGTTCCTGATGCCGGCGGGAACGCCCGGCCTCACCGTGCGCGACTATGCGCGGCTCGGCGGTGGGCGCGGCTGCAATCTCGATCTCAGCGATGTGCAGTTGCCCGGCGACGCCCGGCTTGGCAACGGCCAGGACGCGCTGCCGGCAATCGAAACCGTGGTCGACCGCGCGATCGCCGCGCTGGGTGCGGAAGCGGTCGGCATCATGCAGACGCTGCTCGACACCACGCTCGAATACACAAAAATCCGCAAGCAGTTCGGCCGGCCGCTGTCGGCCAATCAGGTGATCCGCCATCGCCTCGCCGACGTGGCAATGCAGGTCGATGAAGCCCGCTCGATGGCGCTACGCGCAGCGCTCATGGCCAATGCCGAGCCGGTGGCGCGCGGCCGTGCGGCGTCCGGCGCCAAGGCGAAGATCGGCAAATGCGCGCGCTTCGTCGCCGAGCAGGCGGTGCAGCTGCACGGCGCCATGGGCGTCACCGAGGAGCTCGACATCGGCGCCTATTTCAAGCGGCTGCTCGCCTTCGACACGCTGTTCGGCGGCAGTGCCCATCATTATCGCCGCCATGCCGCCCTGAGCGGCCGCGCCGACGCGTAACGGAGAGCGCATCATGGATCTCACCTTCAGCGCCGAAGAGCGCGCCTTCGAACAGGAAGTGCGCGACTACATCGCCAGCAGCCTGACGCCGGAAATGAAGCGCGCCACCGCGCTGACGCCATCTGTGTTCTCCGACCCCGATATCGGCATGGCCTGGCAGCGCGCGCTGCACAAGAAGGGCTGGGGCGCGCCGGGCTGGCCGGCGGACCATGGCGGGCCGGACTGGACACCGGCGCAGCGCTGGATCTTCGAGGCCGAATGCGCCCGCGCCGGTGTGCCCAATGTCAACGTGATGGGCGTCAAGATGGTCGGCCCGGTCATCATCGGTTTCGGCTCTCCGGAGCAGAAGAATTTCTATCTGCCGCGGATTCTCTCCGGCGAGGACTATTGGTGCCAGGGCTATTCCGAGCCGGGGTCCGGCTCCGACCTCGCCTCGCTGAAGACCCGCGCGGTACGCGACGGCGACGACTATGTCATCAACGGCACCAAGATCTGGACCACGCATGCGCATCACGCCAACCGCATGTTCGCGCTGGTGCGCACCAACGAGGGCGAGCGGCAGCAGGATGGCATCAGCTTCATCCTGATCGACATGAAGACGCCGGGCATCACCACCCGCCCGATCCTGACCATCGGCGGCGACCACGAAGTCAACCAGGTGTTCTTCGACGACGTTCGCGTCCCCGTGGCCAACCGCGTCGGCGAGGAAGGCAAGGGCTGGACCTACGGCAAGTATCTGCTCGAATTCGAGCGCGGCTCCGGCATCGCGTCCGCCAAGCTGCGCGAGGCGCTGAAGACGATCTCCGATCTCGCCAGCTCCGAGGCCACCGGCCGCGCCATCGAGGACCCCGACATCTCGATCCGGATGTCGGAGCTCGAGGTCGATATCGATGCGCTCGAGATGACCGAGCTGCGCGTGCTGTCGGCGCTACAGACCGGGCAGAATCCCGGCGCGGTGTCGTCGCTGATCAAGCTCCGCGTCAGCGAGATCCGCCAAGCGGTGACGCGGCTCGGCGTCGACGTGATCGGCCAGGACGGCCTTGCCGTCGAGCCGGCGCGGCCGCTCTACCGGCTCAACCATGAGCCTGTCATCCCGGAGGATTTGTTGCCGGTGGTGCCGGAATATCTCAACAGCCGCGCCTACACGATCTTCGGCGGCTCGTCGGAGATCCAGCGCGACATCATCGCGAAGATGGTGCTGGGGTTGTAGGTCCCCTCTTCCCGTCATTCCGGGGCATCGCGAAGCGATGAGCCCGGAATCCATCAAGCCGCAAGTCATGAGGCCCGATGGATTCCGGGCTCGCGCTTACGCGCGCCCCGGAATGACGGGTGGAGAGAGGACGGGCTTACGCCGCCCCTACCTTCGCGTCCCTGATCGCCTGCCAAATCTTCGATGGCGTCAGCGGCGTGTTGAGCTGCTTGATCCCGACCTCGCTCAACGCGTCCATCACGCCGTTGGTGATGCAGGGCGGCCCGCCGATCGCACCGGACTCGCCGCAGCCCTTCGAGCCCAGCGGGTTGGTCTTGCACGGCGCGGAGGGGTCGAGCGTCACCGACAGCGGCGGAATGTCGTCCGCGCGCGGCACGCAGTAATCCTGATAGCTCGCGGTGAGTAGCTGGCCCTCTTCGCTGTAGGCGACGCCCTCATAGAGCGCCTGGCCGATGCCCTGCGCGACGCCGCCATGGATCTGGCCGGTCACCAGCATCGGGTTGACCGCGATGCCGACATCGTCGACCGTGGTGTAGCGCACCACCCGCGTGACGCCGGTCTCGGGATCGATCTCGACCTCGCAGATATGCGTGCCGTTCGGCCAGCTCGGCCCGTCGACCTCGCCCTCGCTGTCCACCGACAGCTTGGCGCCGTTCTCCTTGGCTGCGATCTCGAACAGGCTGATGCGCCGGTCGGTGCCGACCACGGTGAGGAAGCCGTCGCGATACTCGATGTCGCCGACGGACGCTTCCAGCAAATTGGAAGCCTTGTCGCGCGCCTTGTTGATCATGTCGTTGGTCGAGACCGCAACCGCGGTGCCGCCGACGAACAGCGAGCGCGAGCCGACGCTGCCGAAACCGGTAGCCAGATCCGTGTCGCCCTGGATGACATCGATCTTGTCCATCGGCACGCCGAGCGAGTCGGCGACCATCTGGGTGTAGGTGGTGGCGAGACCCTGTCCCATCGCCATGGTGCCGGAATGCAGGATGACGCGGCCCTCGGCGGTGGCGTGCAGCGAGACCTTCTCGGTATGGGCACGGCCGCCGGTCCATTCGATGTAGCTGGTCAGGCCGCGGCCGTAGAGCAGGCCCTTCTTCTTCGCCGCCTTCTTGCGCGCGGCAAAGCCGTTCCAGTCGGCCAGATCGGAGGCGCGCTCCAGCATGTGCGCGAAGGCACCGGAGTCGTACACCTGCCCGACCGCGTTGGTGTAGGGCAGCTGCGCCGGCTTGATGTAGTTGACCTTGCGGATGGTGCGCGGGTCCATGCCGATCTGGCGCGCGGCGGCATCGAACAGCCGCTCGACGATGAACACGGCCTCGGGCCTGCCGGCGCCGCGATAGGCGCCGACCGGCGCGGTGTGGGTCATCACCGACTTGACCTCGAAATGCACCAGCGGCAGGTCATAGACGCCGGTCTGCACGAACGGGCCGAGCACCAGCGGAATGATGTTGGCGGTGCCCGACGAATAGGCGCCGGTGCCGCCGATCGAGCGCACGCGATAGGCCAGCACGCGGCCTTTGGCGTCGAGCGCGAACTCGCCGGTCGAGGTGAGGTCGCGGCCATGGGTGCCGCCGACGAATTCGTCGGTACGGTCGCCGCGCCAGCGGATCTTCTTGTTCAGCTTGGTCGCGGCATAGGCGACGACGCCGTCTTCCGGATAGAGGCTGGTCTTCTGGCCGAAGCCGCCGCCGATGTCGCCGACCAGCACCCGCACGCTCTCCTTCGGCCGCCTCAGGATCGATTCCGCCAGCAGGTCACGGGTCGAGCCTGGAGTCTGCGACTGCACATGAAGGATGAGCCGTCCGGTCTTCTT
Organism: Bradyrhizobium sp. UBA2491; assembly: GCF_002341725.1. Lineage (NCBI taxonomy): Bacteria > Pseudomonadati > Pseudomonadota > Alphaproteobacteria > Hyphomicrobiales > Nitrobacteraceae > Bradyrhizobium > Bradyrhizobium sp. UBA2491. Next base: position 107,747 of record NZ_DDOP01000092.1, on the reverse strand, counting down.
TTCGATCTCGGCGATGGTCGAGCGCGGCTCCATCGCCGACGGCACCAGGCGCTGGCTGACCAGATCGAGCGACACCTTGTGCGCGGCGCTGGCAAAGGCCGCTTCGACCTTGGCGGCATCGCCATAGCTCATCGCGGCCACGATGTTGTCGGGCGCCTCCGGCCAGACCGCGGGCGCACCCGGCTTGATCGCCTCGACCGGATCGACCACCGATGGCAGCACCTCGTAGTCGACCTCGATCGCCTCGGCCGCGGTCTGCGCCAGCACGCGCGAGGTCGCGACCACGGCCGCAACCCCCTCGCCGGCATAGCGCACGACCTCATGCGCCAGCAGGCGCCGCGGCGGCACCGTCATCGGCGAGCCGTCGGGCCGCTTGAAGATCGCGAGCGTCGGCAAGGTGCCGATATCGTCCTTGACGAGGTCGGCGCCGGTATAGACCGCCTCGACGCCCGGCATCGCCAACGCCGCCTTGGCGTCGATCGACTTGATGTTGGCGTGGGCATGCGGCGAGCGCAGCACGTGCAGCCAGAGCGCGCCGTCCTCCGGCTTGTCGTCGATGAAATGTCCCTTCCCGGTGACCAGCCGCTGGTCTTCCAGACGCTTGACTGGCTGGCCCGCACCAAAACGCATATTGCCGGGAAGAATGTTCATCGAATGGTCCTTGAGTTCAGAAATTTCGGCGGGTTTTAGCGGATTGTTGGCTTTAGACAACCACCACCGGCGTCATTCCGGGGCGCGCCCCTTTGGCGCGAGCCCGGAATCCATACTCCCGATGGTGGTTATGGATTCCGGGCTCGAGGCTTCGCCTCGCCCCGGAATGACGAAGTGGTGAGAACCAATGCAACGCGCAAGCCGGTTTCAGCCGAGATCCCGCAGCGCGGCCTCGACCACCTTGCGCTGCTCGGCGGTGAGCGGCGCCTGCGGCGGCACGGGGTCGCCGACGTCGTAGCCCTGGATCGCGAGCCCGGCCTTGATGCAGGCAGCGAGGTTGAAACGGGCGAATGCCTCGTTGATGCGCCAGAGCTTGCGCTGGAGGGCCATCGCCTCGTCCCAGCGGGCGCGGCGACACTGGTCGTAGAGCTCGACGCTCTGCCGCGGGATGATGCAGGCCGGGCCCGCCATCCAGCCATGGCCGCCGATCAGCATCACGGCGGCCGGAATGTGGGCGGAGGCCGAGAACACTTTCAGGCTATCGCCGCAGCGGTTCATGATCGACAGCAGGCGGCCGGTATTGGTCGAGGCGTCCTTGATGTAGCCGATCCGCGGGTGCCCGGCGAGCCGCGCGATGACGTCGAGCGTGAGGTCGGAGCGCTGGAAGTTCGGATTGGTGTAGATCACGACGGGAATGTCGACCGCGTCGGCGATGGCGCGGAAATAGGCTTCCACCTGCGCGTCGCTGAGCGGAAAATACGCCTCCAGGATCGCAAGGATGCCGGCAGCCCCCCGCTTTTGATAGGCCTTGGCCTGCGCCACCGCATCGGCCGTCGAGGTCGAGGCGACGCCGGCCACGACCGGCACGCGGCCCTGCGCGGCCTCGATCGTGGTCCCCACCACCTGCATGCGCTGCGCATTGTTGAGATAGGCGAACTCGCCGGTCGAGCCGAGCGTCGTCAGCCCGTGGACGCCGGCCTTGATCAGGTCGTCGCAGAGCCGGCCCAGCACCTCGGTGCGGACATGGCCGGCGGGATCGACCGGGGACACCAGATAGGGAAAGACGCCGTGGAAATCAGCCATTTGCGAGCCTCGTCGACGGCGAGACATAATCGGGATCGTGCGCAAAGGGAAGCGGCTCGCCGCTGCGCAGGGCGCCGAGCACGGCGGCAAAGTCGGTTACCGCGCGGAAACCGAGCAGCCGCTCAGCCTTGCCAGCATCGTAGATCCGGCCGATCGATATGGGCAGCTGCCAGCCCTGCCGCGCGAACAGCGCCGGCGCGTCGGGAAAGTGGCGCGCGATCACGCCGGCCGCGTCGGTCTTCAGATCAGCGACATCGCTGCGCGCAAACGGGGTCGGCGCGCTGATCACGAGCACCTCGAAGCCACGGATTTTCTCCAGCGCCACGACATGGGCGTCGGCAGCGTCCTCGACCGTGAGGCGGCGGTACAGCAGCTCGGTCGCCTTCAGGTTCTCGCCATGGATGCCGCGGATGGTGTCGTCGTCCTCGGGGAAGAAACGGCTGGTGCGCAGCACCGCGCAGTTCAGCCCATGCTCGCGGCTGTACAGCCGGCACAGCCCCTCGGCCGTGAGTTTCGTGATACCATAGATGTTGCGCGGCTCGAGCGGTGCCGTGGTCTCGTCGAGCCACACCGCGGCGTGTCCTTCCTCGTCGCGGATCGCCTGCGAGATCATCAGCGACGTGGTCGAGGTGAAGACGAACTGCTTGTGGCCGGCAGCTACGGCGGCCTGCAGCAGATTGAGCGTGCCTGACACGTTGACATCGACGAAGACCTGCGGCGAGAACCGCGCGATGTCGGGCTTGTGCAGCGCGCCGCCGTGGATCACCGCCTCGATGCCGTGATCGGCGAAAACCCGATCGACCACCGATCGTTCGGCCACCGAGCCGATCACATCGGTCATCTCACCCGAGACCACGTCGAGGCCCGTCACATCGTGGCCGGCCTGTCGCAGCCGCGGCGCAAGGAAACGGCCGAGCCAGCCGGAGGAGCCGGTCAACAATACACGCATGACGTCCGCCCGGCCCCGTGCCTTAGAACACCTTGGCGATCGCGGCCTGCGCGTCGCCCTGGATCTTCTTCAGATGATCCGGCCCGCGGAAGCTTTCGGCATAGATCTTGTAGACATCCTCGGTGCCGGAGGGACGCGCGGCGAACCAACCGGCGTCGCTCTCGACCTTGATGCCGCCGAACGGCTGGTCGTTGCCCGGCGCCTTGGTCCTGACCGCGCGCACCGCATCGCCTGCGAGCTCGGTCATGTTGAGCTGCTCCGGCCCGAGCGCCTTCAGCGCGTTCTTCTGCTTTGGTGTCGCCGCGACGTCGATGCGCTCGTAGTAGGGCACACCGAGCTCGGCGGTCAGCTCATTGAACAATTCGCTGGGATCGCGGCCAGTCCTGGCGATGATCTCCGCCGCCAGCAGGCCGAGGATGATGCCGTCCTTGTCGGTGGTCCAGGCCGAGCCGTCGCGCTTCAGGAACGAGGCGCCGGCGCTCTCCTCGCCGGCAAAACCGAAGCCGCCACTGCCGAGCCCTTCGACGAACCATTTGAAGCCGACCGGCGTCTCGACCAGCTTGCGACCGAGCTTCCTCGCGACGCGATCGATGATCGAGCTCGACACGATGGTCTTGCCGATCGCAGCGCTCCCACTCCATTGCGGCCGGTGCGCGAACAGATAGGCAATCGCGGTGGCGAGGAAATGGTTCGGATTCATCAGCCCGTTGGAGCGGGTCACGATACCGTGGCGGTCGGCATCGGTGTCGTTGGCGAAGGCGACGTCGAAACGGTCGCGCATCCCGATCAGGCTCGCCATCGCGAAAGGCGAGGAGCAGTCCATCCGGATCTTGCCGTCCCAGTCCGCGGTCATGAAGCGGAAGGTCGGATCGACCACGTTGTTGACGACCGTGGCATTGATCCCGTAGCGCGCGATGATCGGCTGCCAGTAATGCACCGCCGCGCCGCCGAGCGGATCGATGCCGATCTTGACGCCCGCGGATTTGATCAGCGCGAGGTCGACGGTGTTGCCGAGGTCGGCGACGTAAGGCGTGACGAAGTCGTGCAGATGCGTGGTCGCCGCCTTGCGCGCGCGGTCATACGGCATCCGCGCGACGCCCTTCAGCCCGGCCTCGATGTAGCGGTTGGCGTTCTTCTCGACCACGCCGGTGACGTCGGTGTCGGCCGGGCCGCCATGCGGCGGATTGTATTTGTAGCCGCCGTCCTCCGGCGGATTGTGTGACGGCGTGATGACGACGCCATCCGCCAGGCCCGTGCTGCGTCCCTTGTTGTAGCTCAGGATCGCATGCGAGATCACCGGCGTCGGGGTGTAGCCGCCATGCGCATCGATCATGATCTCGACGCCGTTCGCCGCGAACACTTCCACCGCGCTTGCCAGCGCCGGCTCGGCCAGCGCGTGGGTATCGATGCCGATGAACAGCGGGCCCGTGAGCCCCTTCTCACGCCGGTAATCGCAGATCGCCTGCGTGGTCGCGAGGATATGGTCTTCATTAAAGGAGTTCTTCAGCGACGAGCCGCGATGACCCGAGGTGCCGAAAGCAACCCGCTGGGTCGGATCGCTGGGGTCCGGCTTGCCCGCAAAATAGGCCGTGACCAGCCGCGGCACATTGACAAGCGCTGAGGGATCGATGGGTTTGCCGGCGGCGGGATTTGGTGCAGTCACGTGACCTCTCAGATCTGGTATCGCCGACCATCAGCACAACGAGTGATGCCATGGCTTGATCGCTCGGCGTGCTACCATGGTGGCTTACCTTCAATCAAGCCGAGGGCTTTTCGTTCCGTAGCAGTTGCAGCATTGCGTCAAGAGACGTCGATCTGCTGCACCTTCTCGCGCAACTCATCGACCAGCACCCGCTTGTTCTCGGAATAGTCGACCGGCACCACGACGAGGTGGACGCCGCCGCCGGAGAACGCCCGCTCAAGGGTCGGCACGATCGCATCCGTGCTCTCGATCCGCGAGCCCTTGGCGCCGTAGCTTTCGGCGTATTTGACGAAATCCGGATTGCCGAAGGTGAGGCCGAAATCCGGGAAATTGTCGACCGCCTGCTTCCAGCGGATCATGCCATAGGCGGAGTCCTCCAGGATCAGGATCACGACGTTGAGCTTGAGGCGTACCGCGGTCTCCATCTCCTGCGAGTTCATCATGAAGCCGCCATCGCCGCAGACCGCGAGCACGCGGGTCTTCGGATACAGCATCGCCGCCATCATCGCCGACGGCAGGCCGGCGCCCATGGTGGCGAGCGCGTTGTCGAGCAGCAGCGAGTTCGCCAACAGCGTGCGGTAGTTGCGCGCGAACCAGATCTTGTACATGCCGTTGTCGAGCGCGACGATGCCGTCCTCGGGAATGACCTGCCGCACATCGTGCACGATGCGCTGCGGCGTCGGCGGCCAGCGGCCCTCGGTGGCGCGATCGGTGATCTTGGCCAGGATACCCTCGCGCAGGCTGAGCAGCGCGCTGGCATGCGGCAGCTTGCCCTCGAGCCGGTCGGCCAGCAATTCAAGGCTCGGCCCGACATCGCCGATCACCTCGCATTGCGGGAAATAGACCTGCTCGACATTGGCCGGCATGTAGCTGACATGCACGACCTGCGGGCCCTTTGGCCCCATGATGAAAGGCGGCTTCTCGATCGTGTCATGGCCGATCGCGATGATCAGATCGGCGCGGTCGATCGCCTCATGCACATAGTCGCGCTCGCTTAGCGCTGCGGTCCCCATATATTGGTTGGTGCCGCCGGACACCGTGCCCTTGCCCATCTGGGTGGTGAAGAACGGGATTTTGGTGCGCCGCACGAAGTCGCCGATGCCCGCGGTCGAGCGTGGGCGCGAGGCGGCGGCGCCAAGCATGATCAGCGGACGCTGCGCCTTCAGGATCATCTCGGCGGCGCGATCGAGCGCTGCGGCATGCGCGATCGGAATCTCGATCGGATGCGGCGGGATCATGTCGACCGGCGTGGTCTCCTCGCCTGCGATGTCCTCCGGCAATTCGAGCAGCACCGGCCCCGGCCGCTCCTGCGTCGCGATCCGGAAGGCATCGCGGACCAGCGTCGGAATCGTCGCACCGCTGACGATCTGTAGCGACAGCTTGGTCAGCGGCCGGAACGTGTTGACGATGTCGACGATCTGGAACTTGGCCTGCCGGCTGCTCAGAATGCCTTTCTGCCCGGTCAGCATCACCATCGGCATCGCGCCGAGCAGCGCGTAGGCCGCGCCGGTCGTGAGGTTGAGCGCGCCCGGGCCGAGCGTCGTGATGCAGACGCCGGGCTTTCCGGTCAACCGGCCATAGGTCGCCGCCATGAAGGCCGCGGCCTGCTCGTGGCGGGTCACGATCAGCTTGATCGAGGATTTGCGCAGGCTCTCGACGACGTCGAGATTCTCCTCGCCGGGAACGCCGAACACCCGTTCCACACCCTCATTCTCGAGCGCAGCGACCAGCAGATCGGAACCTTTGACCATCTCAACCTCGCATCGTTGATTGCATGCCGCGCACCGAGCATAGCCGCATCGCGCGCCGCCGGAAACTCCCTCGCGACCTCATGGCTTGTGGGCCTTGATCCAGGCGTCGGCGGCAGGGAGCACCCGCTGGGAGAGATCGGCCGAGATCGCGATCGCCTGCACGGCGCGCGCGACCATCACCCGGCCACCGCTGGTCGATTGCGACGGGGCGAAGGCGGCAAGCTCCGCAGCATGGGCCTCGTCGGTGAAATTGGTCATGAAGCTCGGCACGAACTGGTCACGGAAGCTCGGCCCCTGCTTGGCCAGCAGCGCGTCGAAATTGGCCTGGACGAAGTCCCAGGCGAGTTGCGGCTGCTCACCCGCCGACGCAACCGCGTTGATCATCCCGGTGACGATGGTGTCGGGCAATTCGTTGGTCAGCGTCAACGCCAGCGTCGCGCGCGCCAGTTCGGTGTCGCGGGCGCTGGCTGCGGCAAAGTAGTAGCGCAGCCGCTCATTGGTGACCGTGCTGGTGCGTGCCAGCGTCAGCAATCTGTCGTAGGTCGTCCGATCGGCGGTGATACCGACGACATGGGTGACGGCATCGCGCAGCGTGGTCGGCAACGCGTTGGGATCATCGAGGAACGCCGCGAAGCGCCGCTTCGCCTCCGCCACCACGGCGGCATCGCCGAGATCGCCAAGCGCCGAGATCAGGCTGGCACGCAGCAAGGCGGTGTCGTCGTCGCCCGCTCCGTGTCCGTCCCATCCGATCCGGTCGAACACCGGGCGCAGCTTGGCGCAGGCATAGGCCTGGATCACCGGCCGCTCGGCGCGATCGCGCGACAGGCGGTTGACCGTGAGAAGTGTCGAGATCACCTGGTCCCACACCGCGCGGTGGTCGGCGGCATCGAGTGCGTCGAGCAGCGCAAGGTAGGACGGCGGCTCGGCGCGGCCGGCCTGCACCAAGGCCCAGCTATCGGAGACGACGTTGAGCCGGTCCTCCACCTGCATTTGCGGGAATGCGTTGAGCAATGCCCCGCGGTTCTTCAGGCCATATTCCACCCTGTAGTAACCGACATCGCCGAGATTGACCTTGATCGCGTCCCCGCAGGCGCCGGCTGGAATATCGGCGCTGCCCTTCAGCAGGATCTCGCCGAAGGCCTTGCCATGCGCCGGTCCCACCGCAATCGGAACTTGCCAGCTATGGGCCGGCAGCGGCGGATCGTTGGCCGGTGCGATCACGAAGCGGTCCTGCCGCAAGGTCAGGCGCTGCGCGTCGCCATCGCAGGCCGTCTCGGCCACGACCAGCGGCACGCCGTCCTGCTCGGTGAACGAGGCCGCGATGCCGGTGATGGTCTTGCCGCCGGACGTCTCGAGCGCCTGCCAGAGATCGGCCGTGGTCGAATTGCTGTAGGCGTGCGCTGCCATGTATTTGCGGATGCCGTCGCGGAACGGCTGTTCGCCGAGATAATTCTCCAGCATCCGGATCAGCGCCTCTCCCTTGTTGTAGGTGATGGCGTCGAAGGCCGTGACCGCCTCGCTGTGATCGGCGATCGGCTGCTGCACCGGATGCGAGGTGCGGCGCGCATCAAGCGCCATGGCGAACTGCTTGGCGCCATAGCCGTTCAGCCAGCTCTGCCATTGCGGATAGAACTGCGCCGAGGCCTTGGTCGCCATCCAGCTGGCGAAACCTTCGTTGAGCCAGAGATTGTCCCACCAGGCCATGGTGACGAGATCGCCGAACCACATATGCGCCATCTCGTGCGCGATGATGCCGAAGATGCCGCGTCGCGCGGTCTCCGCATTAGTGGCAGGGTCGAACAGCAGCCGGCTTTCGAAGAAGGTGATGGCGCCCCAATTCTCCATCGCGCCGCCGAACCCGCCGGGAACGGCGATCAAATCGAGCTTCGGCAGCGGATATTTCACGCCGAAATAGTCGTTGTAGTAGGCGAGCAGCTGCACCGCGCTGTCGAGCGCAAACCGGCCCTGCCCGCTCTTGCCCGCCGTTGTCACCACGCCGATCGTGACGCCACCGGCATCCGCCGTGATCCGTTCGAGATCACCGACCGTAAGCTCGAACAGGTAGGTCGACATTTTCGGCGTCGGTGCGAAGACGACCTTCTTGAGATCGCCGGTGGCCGGCTGCTCGCTCGTCACGGGCATGTTGCCGACCGCGAGAAGATTGCGCGGGATCAGCACCGTCAGCGCAAAGCTCGCCTTGAACGACGGCTCGTCCCAACACGGGAAGATCCGCCTTGCATCGGCCGGCTCCAGCTTGCTGGAGATCAGCCGCTTGATCCCGGTCCGGGTCGGGTAATCGACCGAGAACAGGCCAGTGCCGAACTTGTTGATCTGCGCCGTGAAGGCGATACGAAGCTTGTGGCGCCCGACCGCAAGCGGCTGGGCGAAGGTCAGCGTCGCGGTCTGCGTTGCGGCGTCGGTCGCGACCTCCGCGCGCTGCGCGCCATCGTCGATTGTGACCTCGGCAAACGTGGTGCTGATCGCGTTCAGCGTCAGCTGCGCAGTGGCCTCACGTACCTCGATGTCGACGGTCTCGATACCAGGCAACGCCAGGCTGGTGAAATCCGGCGTCAGCTCGATCGCGTAGTTCAGCGGGACGACCGTCTTGGGCAGTTTTCCGGGCGTGCGATCGAACGAGAATGTCTGCTCGGCCTGTGCGCCAGCCACCGCGACCAGCAGCAGGCCGATCGCCGTGGCAAGACGACGCAGCAGCTCGGTTCGGACGTGGGTTGCAAGCTTGTTCATCGCGCGCGGCTCACCGGGATCTCGGGATTTTCAGATCTCATTGCGGAAGGACCTAGCAGGCAATCTAGTAGAGAAAATGTCGCCGCAAAACTGACAACTCCGCGACATTGACAATGTAGCGGCTCGTAGCCATTGACGCGCACTCGTCGCGCCGCCTCGGCCTCTCGGCCCGTGTTGCTCTACGGCCGGGTGGAAGGTTAACCTGCAACTGGCATTCCAGCCGCGACGGCCGGCGACCGGAGACAACCATGTTTGAAAAATTCTCGCGCCGGCAGTTTGCGGGCCTTGCAGGCCTTTCGGCGCTGGGCCTGCCGGCTCCGGCGCATGCGGCGAACCGCACTGCGCGGCCCGACGGCGCGAACTTTCCCGCGGGCTTCGTTTGGGGCACCGCGACCTCGTCCTATCAGGTCGAGGGCGCCGTCAACGAGGACGGCCGCGGCCCGTCGATCTGGGACACATTCACCCACACATCCGGCAAGATCGAGGATGGCTCGACCGGCGATCGCGCCACCGACCACTATCACCGCTACAAGGACGACGTCCGCCTGATCAAGGACCTCGGCGCCAAGGCGTATCGGTTCTCGATCGCCTGGCCGCGGGTGTTTCCCGATGGGACCGGCACACCGAATCCGAAGGGCCTCGACTTCTACAATCGCCTGGTCGACGAGCTGCTCGCGAACGGCATCGAGCCTTACGCCACGCTTTATCACTGGGACCTGCCGCAGGCATTGCAGGATCGCGTCGGCGGCTGGCGCTCGCGCGACACCGCGAAGGCGTTCGGCGATTACGCGGGCTATGTGGCGCAGCGTTTGACCGACCGGGTCAAGAACATCTTCACCCTCAACGAGGTCGGGCGTTTCCTGCCGTTCGGCTATGCGCTCGGCGTCGACGCGCCGGGGCTGACGCTGCCGCCGGCCGAGGTGAACCAGGCCCGCCACCATGTCGCGCTGGCGCATGGCCTCGCGGTGCAGGCGATCCGTGCCAAAGGGCGGCCCGGCACGCGGGTCGGGCCGGCCGAGAACATCACAGCCTGCGTGCCCGCGATCAACACGCCGGAGAACATCCGCGCCACCGAGATCGCGACGCGCGAGCTCAATGCCGGCTTCCTCGGCGTCCTCCTCGAAGGCAAGTACACCGAGGCTTTCCTGCAATATGCCGGCGCTGACGCCCCCAAATTCACGGCCGAGGAATTGAAGATCATCGCGCAGCCCAACGATTTCGTCGGGCTGAACATCTACGCCCCGCACTGCTACGTCCTCGCCACCGACAGTGCGCCCGGGTGGAAGCCGCTGCCGATGCCGGCCTCGTTTCCGCATATGAATTCGGATTGGCTGCGGATCGCGCCGGAGGCGATCTATTGGGCGCCGCGGATCGCAGCCAAGCTCTGGAACATCAAGAGCATCTATATCAGCGAGAACGGCACCTCCGGCGAGGACAAGGTGGAGCCCGATGGGCAGATCTACGACCTCGACCGCATCATGTTCCTGCGCAACTACCTCGCCCAGTTGCAGCGCGCGACCGCCGACGGCATCCCGGTCCATGGCTATTTCCTGTGGAGCCTGATGGACAATTTCGAATGGATCTTCGGCTACAAGAAGCGCTTCGGCCTCTATCGGGTGGATTTCGAGAGCCAGGCCCGCGCGCCGAAACTGAGCGCGGCGTTCTACCGCGACGTCATCGCGCGCAACGCGATCGGCGCCTGATCACCCGGCTTGCGGCCGCGCACCGGCCCATGCCCGTCTGAGCAGATCGGCGATGCCGGCCACCTCGATCGGCCGCGGATTCCAGTAGGGGTTTTTGGTGGCGAGCACGGCGGCCTTGGCGATGCCGTCCTCGGGCATGCCGATCTCGGCGAGCGAGTGCGGCGCGCCGAGCCTTGCCGACAGATCGAACAGGCCATCGGCCGCGTCAGGCACTCCCAGCGCCTTCGCGGCACGGCCGATCGCATCCCGCGCGGCCGGCGTGTTGTAGGCGATGGTGTGCGGCAGCAGCACGGCGTGGGTCTCGGCATGCGGCAGGTCGAACAGCGCCCCCACCGTGTGGCAGAGCTTGTGGTGCAACGCCATGCCGACGGTGCCGAGACACACCGCGCACAGCCACGCGCCGTAGAGCGCGTCCGAGCGCGCATCGAGATCGCGTGGCCGGTCGATCACCTCCGGCAGCGACGAGGCGAGCTTCGCGATCGCCTCCTCCGCCATCAGCGAGGTGATCGGATTGCCGTCGCGCGCATAGAGCGCCTCGGCCGCATGGGCGATCGCGTTGAGGCCGGATATCGCGGAGAACTTCGCCGGCATCGAGAGCGTCAGGTTGACGTCGTAGATCACCGCCTCGGGCAGGATCTTCGGCGACGACTGCGTGGTCTTGACGCCGTCCACGGTCTGGCCGAGCACCGGCGTCATCTCGGATCCGGCATAGCTGGTCGGCACGATCAGTTGCGGCAGATCGGTGCGCAACGCGATCGCCTTGCTCAGGCCGGTCGCAGCGCCCGCGCCGATTGCAACCACGCCATCGGGCTTGAGCTTGCGGACCGTCTCCATCGCGCGTTCGGTAACGTCGACCGGCGTGTGCACCACCGCACCGTCGAACACCCCGGACATCCGGCCGCCGGTCAGGGCAGCGAGATCGCCGAGCTCGGCCTGCTGCCGCCGGCTCGCCAGCACCAGCGCGCGCCTGATGCCGAGCCGATCGAGTTCGTCGGCCAGCCGCGTAACCGTGCCGGTCCCGAATACGACGCGCATCGGGCTGACTTGATAGGTGAATGATTGGACCATGGCTGTTTCCGAACGTTGCTCAACCGCGACGCCAGTCGCGCGGCGTGCAGCCGAAGCGATGCCTGAAGCGCCGGGTGAAGTGCGACAGGTCGGAGAAGCCCCAGCCGAATGCGATGTCGCCGATCGCGCGCCCGGCGACCGCCGGGTCCTTCAGGTCGCGCGCCGCGCCGTCGAGGCGACGATCCATCAGATAGCTGGCGAATGTGGTGCCGGCCCGCTCGAACAGCTTGTGGACATAGCGCTCGCTGATGCCGATCGCGGCCGCGATGGCGGCGACGCCCAGACCAGGCTCGCGCAGCCTGCGATCCACGGCACGGCGCAACGCGAGCCAGGTCGCATCGGCAAGACCCGCGCTTTCGGCAACGCCGGCGCGGCTGCTGCGCGACAGGCTGAGTGCGACGAGGTCGAGCAGCACGCCGAACAGCCGTGCATTGTCCGCGTCCGAAGCGCGGAGCGCCGACGCATTCAGCACCTGCGCGGTCTCGGCGATGAGGTGACCGACGAACGGATCATCCGACACCCGCGCCGGCGCGACATCCGGCGTTGACGGCAGCCGTTCATCCAGCGCCTCGGCCGGCACCCAGAACGAGGCGACCTGGAGCGCGGGGCCGCGATCGTGCAGCAGCGCGAAGCGCTGCCCGCTGTCGAAGATTCCGACCTGGCCCGGCGACAGGCCGATCTCGCGCCCCGCCTGCTGGATGCGGCAGCGGCCGGCGAGCTTGAGATTGAGGTAGTAGCAGCGCCGGCTGGATGAGGCGATGTCGGCGGTCGAGCGCCGCACCACATGCTCGGGAAAGCTGACCCGGTTGACCGCGCCATTGCCGAGCCCAACGGTCTCGACCCGGGCCAGGAATCCGGGCGTCGCCGGCGGCTCCGGCGTCAGGTTCATGAAGGCCTGGCAGATCGCCTCGCGATAATAGGCGAATTGCTCACCCGGCCTGGTGTCCGCGGTATCCCAGCTCAGCCCGCGCGAGCGATCCGCGGCGGCGATTTGCTGCATCAGTTCACTCCGAGCCCAATCCGGTTCGGTCACAGCCAAGCGCGTTCCCGGGGTCCGGGTCAATATCCATCAGGAACCGCAGGGAAACCCGCGCGCATCCCGGGGCAATCCGGGACGCCGCGACCGATCTAACCAAACCACGCAGGGAGGTACAACATGTCGACCTATGTTCTCGTCCATGGCGCCTGGCACACCGGCGCCGAGTTCGAGCCGGTTGCCGCGATCATCCGCAGGTCCGGTCACGTCGTTCACACGCCGACCATCAGGGGTAACCGCCCCGGCGACAGCAAGGACTCCGGGCTTGCCGAGGCGATCCAGTCGATCGTGGATTATCTTGCCGAGCATGACCTCAAGGACATCGTGCTGGTCGGTCACAGCTATGGCGGCATGGTCATCACCGGCGTTGCCGACGCAGCGGGGGATCGCATCCGCCGGTTGGTCTATTGGAACGCGTTCGTGCCGAACAATGGCGAGTGCCTCAACGACATGGTGCCGCCGCACTATGTCGGCCTGTTCGACGCCATCCATGCCGAGCGCGGCGACGGCTCGGTGGTGCTGCCGTTCCCGGTCTGGCGCGAGGCCTTCATCAACGACGCCGATCTCGAGCTCGCGCAGCGCGCCTACGACAAGCTGAATCCGCACCCGCTCAAGACCTTCCAGGACAAGATCACGCTACGGACCAATCCGGCCGACATGCCGATCGCGAAATCCTACGTCAACTGCACGGAGGACACCGCGATGCCGCACGGCCTGCCCTGGCATCCGCGGCTGTCGCAGAAGCTCGGGCTGTTCCGCCTGGTCCAGGTGCCGGGCAGCCACGAGCTGTGCTTCTCCAATCCGCAGCGACTGGCGCAGGCCTTCCTGGATGCCGGCCGCGACTAGGTCTTCCGTGGCAGTGGCTACGCCACCGCCTTGTACTCCGGCGCGGTGGCGAGGAAGCGCGCATAGGCATCCGCGTCCGGTGGCGTGAACTTCTCGACGAGCGGGTTGCGGCGCGAAGCCCTGGTGCCGATGTCCGCGAGCAGCTCGTCGAAATGCTTGAAGTGGTAGGGCGCGACGCACAGCCCGCCATAGACGCCCGCTGCCGGCCGCTCGACGCGCTTGAAGTTCAGCATCATCGCGATGTTGTCGTGCATCTCGGCCGCGCTCGGCTGCCGCGCGAGCTGCCCGTCGGCATATCGCACCAGCCAGTTCGCGGCGAGATCAGCGCACAGTACGGTGCAGAAGCTCGAATTGAAACCGACGAAGCCCATGTCGGGCAGATCGGGGTTGGCGATCAGCCGGTAGAGCCGGTACTGCCCATCGGCTTCCACCAGCTTCTTCTGGTACTCCTCGGGCAGGAACGGCACACCGAGCTTGTAGCCGATCGCGAGCACCGCCACGTCGGCCGCGACCTGCTGGCCGCCGCTCGTCACGATGGTGTTGCCCTCGTAATGGTCGAAGGTGCCCTGCACCGCCTTGATGCGGCCGTCGGCCACCATCGGATAGAAGCCGGGGGTTGCGATCGGCACCGAGCAGTTGACGCCGTCCTCGATCCGCTCCTTCGGCACCATGCCGCACTGCTTCAGCTTGAGCTGCATCTTCAGCATGCTCTCGAGCCCGCGCCAGTTCGCCCAGACGAACGGCTTTGCGACGACATGCGCGAGGCGCGCCAACGGACCGATGCCCCAGCTCGCGAACATCTGCTCCTGCGCGCGGATGTAGAGGATGCGCTTGAAGTTGACGAGGCCGCCGACAAAATAGGGAATCCGCCAGACCGGCTCGCGAAACACGATGGTGACTTCGCTGGCGCCCGAATTGACCGCGTTCACCGCGATGTCGGTCGCCGATTTGGAGCCGCCGAGCACAACGACCCTGCGTCCCTTGGCCAACGCCGGATCGCTGTATTGCGAAGAGTGCAGGACCATGCCGCCCTGCGCCTTGAAGCCGTCCTCGCCCGCCAGCGGCAGGGTCTGCGGCTCATTGAATTGCCCGGTGCAGACAGCGACGAAGTCGAAATCCTCGTGGCCGGTGGCGCCGTCGGTCGAGCGCAGCGTCAGCGTCCAGCCCGGCCTGCCATCGGCGCGGCGAGCCATGCCCTCGACCTTGGTGTCGAACCGCATCGCGCCGTCGAGCCCGTGGCTGCGCGCATAGTCACGCAAGTAAGCATGGACCTGGGGGCCCTTCGGCCATTCCGGATAGGCCTCCGGCATCGCCTTGTCGGTGTAACGATAGAGTTCCTTCGGGCTCTGGGTTTGCACATCTGGATAGGAGCGCGCCGGCTCCCAAACCCCGCCGAGGTCGCCGCTGCGCTCGATGATGGTCACCTTGTGGCCGCGCCCGACAAAGGCCTTGCCGGCGGCGAGCCCGGAAATGCCGGCGCCGATCACGCACACATGCTTCTGCTTGACCATGAAACCGCTCCGCGTTGAATGAACAGATCCAATTTCGTCGGCGCACGCGTCCCCGTCATCGCCGGAGCCAGCTCCGGCGATTCACCTCGCGCGCGATGATGTCGTTTGCTGCGCTAGTCGTTGGCTTCCGGCGGCAGGAAATCCACCTCGTGCTCGGCGGAGATCCGCACCACCTCGGCGGGGTCCTGCAGATTGTCGAGCTTCTCGAACAGCGCCTCGAGCTTCTGCATCGGCGACACCCAGAACAGCGCGCGTGCCGGCTTGTCGGACTTGTTGAAATAGCCATGCGGAATGCCGCGCGGCAGACGCACGAGGTCGCCGGCCTTGGCCTGCACCCAGACGCCGTCGAGCTTGAGGTCGAGCACGCCTTCCTGCACCAGGATGAACTCCTCCTGGGTCGGATGGATGTGCACCGGCACGAACTGGCCGGGATCGCTGTTGGTCTCGAACGCGAAGGTCGAGTCGGTGACCGCCTTCGGATAGTAGACCTGGCCCAGGATATTCCAGCTCTTGCCGCCGTAGCCGGTGCCGGTGCGGGTAATGCCTTTCTCGAGCGTGCCCATGTCAGCCTCTCCAGTGTTGATGTGCAGTGCGGACACGGAGCCTGTCGCCGGCCGGCAGGGCTGTCTAGCCGATAAACGAATCCGCGGCCGGCGCGATCATGCTGCAATGCGGGAGCACCGAGCCGGCTGATTGCTGCCCAATGCCACCGCAGCCGCCTGCGCTCAGATCGGGCAGTTTGCGCGACGAAACAGCGTTCCCCTTTGCCGGCGAATGCTCTAGGCTCGCCAATATTTTAGACCTCAAACAACTCCGGACGGCCGGCGTGACTGCTGTTGGCAACGAGGTTTCGGCAAGGCTCAAGGATTTTGCGCGCGTTGCGACGGCGCGCGTCGACGACGCGGCCGAAGCGATCGGCCGCATCTTCTGTCCGCACGATCTGACGCCGGTCGATCATTCCGAACGCGATTTCTCCGCGCACCACAATTGCGCCGGCTTCGATGGCTTCTCGGTTAACTATGTCGCGTATGGCGGATCGGTCGCGATCAATCCCGGTTGCCTCGATCGGTTCTTTCTTTTGCAGATTCCACTGTGCGGATCTGCCTCGGTGCGGACCGCCGCGCGCGAGCTCACCACCGGGCCTCGACACATTGCCTCGCTGCTGTCGCCGACCATTCCGACCGAAATGACGTGGCGCGACGACTGCGCCCAGCTCATCCTGCTGCTCGACCGTAAGCTGGTGGAGCACCGCGCCGCCGCGCTCGGCGGCGTGGCGGTCCGGCCGATCGAGTTCGATCCGGCCGTCGAGCTGAACGGGCCGCTCGGCCAGGCGCTCTCGGCCCGGATCGAGCAACTCGTGACGACGGCCGAGCAACTCGGGACCCGCAAGACTTTGTCCGCGGTAGCGTCGGCCGATTGGCGCGAGTCGTTTCTCAACGTCCTGCTCGATGGCCAGCGCCATAGCCTTAGTTCGGCGATCGATGTCTTCAACGGCCGCACCGAAGCCCAGCCGGCGGCGCTGAAGCGGGTGCGGGCCTATCTGGAAACCCGCGCGACCGAGCCGCTGGATCTCGCCGAGCTCGCGGAGATCGCCGGCACCGGCATCCGCGCGCTGCAACTCGGCTTCCGCCGCCATTTTGGCACCACCGTCTCCGAGATGCTGCTCGATATCCGGCTCGCGCATCTCAACGCGCGCCTCACGACGGCGCGGCCCGGCGAACGCATCGTCGACATTGCCTTCGACCTCGGCTTCACCCATCTGAGCCGGATGGCCAGCGCCTATCGCGCCAAGTTCGGCGAGAGCCCGAAGGCGACCTTGCAGCGGCTGAGCTGAGCCGATCCGCGTGACGATCGGTGGCTAGCGGTGAAACGGCGCCGTCTTTGCCTGTGCCGAAAACTCCGTGATCGGCGGGTCGGTCCGCTTGGCCTGCCGGACCATCTGCACGCTCGTCACCTGCTGCGAACGCTGTGCGTATTTCGATGGCGCGCTGGCGGAGGCGCCGGCGTGGGCGACCGGCGCCAGCAACCCGGTCATCGCAAGAATGCCGATCAGAGTGACAACAGACTTCAGCATCGCACCCTCCAAGAGGCTGAGACACCGAATAGCAATAGGCGTTTCCGAACGACGCCTCTGCCCGGCGTCTCGTTAATGAGGAGCGATGCTGTTCCCAAATCCGCCGAACCGCAACAATAATCATCAGCTGCCGATTTTTTGGACAGCCTGTTGCGTCGATCAAGGAAGCGGCACCCGACAGAATCCGATCAAGAACAATTCGGACACCTATTGGCCCGACCACATCGGGGATTTCGGCCCGCCATAGTAGCGCATGTGATTGCCGGCGGGGCCATCGGTCGCCGGGACTGTCACCTCACTGGCGCAGCCGGCAACCGCGGCGCAAAGACCTGCAACCACGATGCTGCGCAATAACGCCCGCTTGAACCTCGCGACTGTCATACCGTCCTCCTCCCCACTCAGTACTTCGCGACCACCGGCCCGCCGAACTTGTAGTCGAGGCCGAGCGTCACGACCGAGTAGGTGTTGTCGACGGTGTAGGGAATCTGCGCATTCAGCGGCGCCGCTCGCTCGTATCGGCCGAAGTCGTAGTAGCGATACTCGAACTTGCCGATCAGGTTGTTGGTGATCGCATAAGCGAGGCCGCCGCCCGCGGTCAGGCCGCTGCGATTGGCCGAGAACTGATCGATGCCGAACACCGGGTCGGTGTTGGTGTGCTGGAATTCGCCATAGGCCCAGCCGCCGGTGAAGAACAGCAGCAAGCGGTCGACGGCAATGCCGCCGCGGGCACGGACCGTGAAGCCGTCGCGCAGGTTGGTCGCATCGACAGATGCGATCGGCAACGTCCCGGCATTGAACTGATCGACATCACTGCCCTTGATGCCGGACCAGAAGCCGTCGGCCTCGACACCGACCACGATGCTGCCGCTCTGCACATTGTAGCCAATCTCGCCGCCGGCGATTCCGCCGGTCGACGAATAGTTGATCGTGTAGTTGGCGGCGCCGGCCGGGCCGAGCGCGTTGTTGAGATTGTGGTTGCCGAACCCGCCGCCGCCGAACACGCCGACATAGAAGCCCGACCAATCATATGCCGGCGCCGCGACCGCAGGCACTTTGGTATAGAGCGGAAGGTCGGCGCCGTGTGCCGGCGAGCCGGCCGCCAGCATCGTCGCGAGCGCCGCGGATGCGAGAAGAATTCGTTTCATGGTGTTCCCCTGTCCCTGGTTGACGCCGCACCCGGCTGGCCTCTGTCGGCCGGGTACGCTCGTGCGTCAGAAGTGAATGATGATGTCCGCCGAGCCGATCAGAGCGAAATTCTTGGTCGGGGCGATGCCGAGATTGGAATTGCCGTTGAACGCATTGGCATCGAGTGACTTGTAGTAGGAGACCTCGGGCCGGATCTCGATCTGCGGCGAGAACCAGTGCTGCCAGCCGATGCCGGTCTCGACATAGCGCGTCTTGACGCCGGTGCGCTGGCCCTGCTTGTCGTCATAGAACTCGATACGATACGAGATGTTGTCGAGCGGCGAGGCCTTGTAGTTCAGGTAGGCGAGATAGGTCTGCACCGACGCCGTGCAGGCGAACACCGCAGCGCTGCTGCACTGGGCGAGACCCGGCGCGTTGAACGGCAGGTATTGCGGCGAGAACGGCGTGCCACCCGCATTGTAGGCGGCCATCGCCGCCGGATTGTTGGCGTTCAGCACGTTGTTCTGGTGCAGATTGTAGGTCTCGAACGAGATGTGCCACTGGTCGTTGAACTTGTGGTACGCGGTCAGGCCGTACCATTGCAGATTGTTGTAGCCCCAGGTGCCGCTGTTGATCGCGTCGGCGACCACGTAGACGCTGTCGTTGCCGGAATCGCTGGTCCAGCGCACGCCGCCGGTGATGCTCGGCACCGCGCCGGGATCCTTCAGCATGGTGGTGCCGGGGAACAGCGGATTGGGGAACGGGTTTGCGATCCTGGCGCCGGCGTTCCACGGCATGGTGTCGCTGCCGACCGACACGCCCAATTGCAGCATCCAGTTCTTGGTGACTGCCAGCGTGCTCTGTAGGCCGGTATTGGTGTAGTTGTCGAACGTATACGTCATCGAATGCGTATACATGTAGTTGTTCGGCGCGAGCTGCGCTTCGATGTCGGGAATCGAGATGAAGCGGCCGAACCGCAGCAGCAGGCCTTCCGCGATCTGCGGAATGAACACCTCGCCATAGGCCATCGGCAGGTCGTAGCCGTAGTTCTTGTTCTGGTTCAGGAGCTGGTTGCTCCACAGGCCGTATGCCGTCGTGTAGCGGTAGTTCTCGCCGTAGATCGGCGCGATGCGGAAGCCCCAGTCGACGTGATCCTTCTGCACCGTATCGGGCAGCCGCTCGATATAGAGCACCGCCTGGTCGAGCTGGACGGTGTTCGGATTGTAGTCATAGGCCGCGGGCGCGTTGCCGCCGCGTACGCTGTTCGAGCTCAGATTGCCGCCGGCATTGATCCAGCCGTAGACCTGGATGTGCGCGTCGTTCATCCACTGTCCCGCAGGCGTGGTGCCGAGCGCCGCCATCAGCGGGCTGTCGATCGAGCTCGGCCGCGTCACGCCGATGCTGGTCGAACCGCCATAGGGCCATTCGGTGAACGGCATCGGCGGCGTGCTCTGCGGCGTCGCAGGCCAATAGTCGCGGCGGCCGGGCGGCGCCTTGGGATCCGAAGGAGCAGCGTCGTGTCCCCACTCCAGCCGGTAGTAGTTCACGAACCGGGTGAAGAAATCGCTGCCGAGATAACCGTCGAGGCAGGAGTAATTCTTGTAGGGATCGCACGTCGACGACGACGGCGCCTTCAACAAAGGTGGATTGGCGTCGGCCGCGTGTGCCGCGTTGAGCAGGCTCACCGCCGCCAACGATACGCCCGCCAAAAACAGTCTCTTCATGATGATGCCCCAAGCTATTGCTACCGACGCTTCGAGCGCTCTCGCGTGTAACGTCTGTGTAATCTTTCGTGGGGCGTTGAGAAAAAGGCGATACGGGTCTCCGCGCGCTTTCATTAAGATAAAATAGCCGGAACGATCATCTTCGCGTCGCGTGCGTGCGGAAGCGTCATTTGCTTACGTGCTTGCTCAAGAACCCGGCGAAAACCGTGACGTTCTGCAAAACTCTCGCGCTGCGCTGCGAGAGATTTGCGGCCAGCTGTGTCATTTCCGCAATAACGGGACCGACGCCGTTCCGAGCCGATGCGCACGCTATTTTATTGCTATGGAAATCGCCGCGCACCTCCATCGAAGATATATGCGGCCCTTCGTTAGTCTCGCCGCACCAAGCGAAATCATTCGCTTCAAGCGAGACGGAGCGCTGCGCATCGTGGCAAACGTTACGAACTGTGCAAACGATGTCGGTCTCAACGAAGAGATCGACGACATCGATCTGAGTTTCCTGCCGGCCGATCTCACGGCGCAGAGCCGCAACCTGATCGAGAGCTATCACGACATCCACGGCTATGCCTGCCTGCCCGACATGCTGTGGCGAGCGCGGCTCGGGCCGTTCATCGAACGCCACCACGAGTTCAGGCAGCGGCTGCGCAAGGCCTCGACGACCCGGAGCGCCAAGAAGTCCAACCAGGGCTTCGCCGAGATCGCGACGGCGATCCTGTCGCTTGAGATATTGGCGAGCAGCTTTGCCGGCTGGACCGCGCTGTATCCGGAGGCCGGCGCACGCGCGCTTGCCGTGCTGAAGCGGCAGCCCGGCGGGTCGCAAACGCCGCTGATGGACTTCTATCTCTACCCGCCGAAATATTTCAGCGCTGCCGCGATCGCCAAGCTGACGCCGCGGGCGAGCCAGACCGGTGAGTTGGGCCTCTACCGTACGTCCAGGCCGGAGCTCGCGGGAGAACGGCTCGCGCTCAACTATGTCGGCGAGATGTTGCAGAAATCGGACGATGCCACCCTGCCCGGCCAGCGCTAGGGCTGCCGCGCGTCGGCTATTACTTTTATATTTCTCGCTCGCTGCAACAACATGGATTTTCTATCCGTTCCTGGGGAATGCTCGGATCGCTGGGTAGTTGGTGACATCGGAGCAGCAACCGACGGCCGATCGTTGAGGATTTCGCGCGGACATGCGCCGTTCTGACGGCCCTGGGCCCGCATTTTCAGCGCTCCCATCGGATGTTGCCGGGGCGGATTTCGTGCGGGCCGGAAGGGCTGCGACGGGGATCTTCCGGTGTCTTTCTCTACGAAGGCAAAATCCTTGATCTATTCGCTGCCCCTGTTTCAACGGCTCGCCGACATCCGCGTGCGCCGCACCGAAGCGGAGATGTTCACGCCCGGCTTCGACCGGGAGCCGCGATCACTCGCATGGACCGACGTCCTGCCCCTGCTGTGGTCGGTCGGATCGATCGCCATCATCACCGCGATCCTGTTCGTGCTCGACGAGCCGATCGCCGCAAACCTGGTGCCGATCGCCTATCTGATCCCGGTGATCTTTGCGGCCACAAAATGGGGCATCTGGTCGGGCACGCTGGCATCGCTGACAGCGATCGCCGCCGCCGACTTCTTCTTTTTCACGCCGCTTTACAGCCTTCGGGTCGACAATCCGCAGGAGGCGATCGACCTGCTGGTATTCCTTGTCGTCGCGCTGGCGAGCAGCAACCTGGCGTCGCGCCTGCGGCAGGAAACCGAACGGTTGCGGCGTCGTGAGCGGGAGATGCAACATCTCTATGAGTTCTCCAAGCGCCTCGCCGCCTGCTTCACCATCTCCGATCTGATCGACGCCGTCAGGCACTATCTGGCGCGCACGCTTGGCCATCGCGCCGCGCTGTACGTGGCATCCGCCGACGGCCATTTCGAGTCCTCGCCGGGATCGGCAGCGGCGCCGCCATCTATCCAGCAGTGCGTGGCGGCGATGACGACGAAGCTCAGTGCGATGGATCGCAGCATCGTCGATGAGGCGACCCAGGACGTATGGCTGCTCCGCGCCATCGGATCGAAGACCGCGGTGCATGGCGTCATCGCGATCAATGCCGGGCGCGGCACGCGCGATGCGATCAACCTGCGCGCACGCCGGATCGAGGCGGTGCTCGAGGAGGTCTCGTGGACGCTGCAACGGCTCGATATCGGCAAGGCGATGGACGACGCCAGGCTGCACTTGCAGGCCGAACTGCTGCGCGACGCCTTCCACGGCACGCTCTCGCACGAGCTATGCTCGCCACTCGCCGCCATCCAAGGATCGGTGAGCGTCATCAGGGATATGCCGGCGACCGCGGCCGACGCCAGGCTGCGCTCGCTGATCGAGGCCGTTTCGGATGAGGTGGTCCGGCTCGACGGCCACATCCGCAATCTCCTGAACGCCACGCGCGTGACGGCCGGCGGACTGACACCGCGCCTCCAATGGTCCGATCCGCGCGACATCGTCGACGCCGCACTCAAGACCCGGGCACGCCGCCTTTTGGCACACCGTATCGAGGTCGGATTCGACGATGATCTCCCGTTGCTCAATGTCGATTCCGGTCTGATCGAGGAGGCCTGCGGCCAGCTGCTGGAAAATGCCGCCAAATACTCGCCATCCGGCTCGACGATTTCTGTGCAGACCAGGCGTGAGCCCGGACGCGTCGTGATATCGATCATCGACCAGGGCGTCGGCGTCACTCCTGATGAACAGCGCGAGCTCGGCCGCAAGTCGTTCCGCAGCCCACGCCACCGGACCAGCGTTCCCGGCTCGGGGCTGGGCTTCTGGATCGCATCGACCTTCATCAACGCGCATGACGGCACCGTGGAAATCGCAAGCCGCGGCCAGGGCCTCGGGACGACGGCATCGATCTTGCTACCGGCACCACGAGCCATGGATCCGGAACTGGTGACGTCAGACGATGAGTAAGCCGCGCAATCTTGTCCTGCTGATCGATGACGAGCCGAAGATCCGGCGCTTCCTGCGCGCCGGTTTCGAGCTGCACGGCTTTTCGGTCGTCGAGGCCGAGAACGCCGCCGACGGCTTGAAGATCGCGACTTTCAACGCCCCCGACCTCGTCATCCTCGATCTCGGCCTCCCCGACCTGCACGGCAGCGAAACGCTGGAACGGCTGCGCTCCTGGTCCAATGTTCCGGTGATCGTGCTCTCGGTCGAGAGCAACGAGGACGAGAAGGTTCGCCTGCTGCAGGCGGGCGCAGACGACTATGTCGTCAAGCCGTTCGGGATGGCCGAGCTGCTGGCGCGCAGCGATGCCGCCTTGCGCCGCTACTTCAAGAGCGCCACCGAGAATCCCGTCGTCGTGGTTGGCCCGCTGTCCGTCGATCTGGTCAGCCGGGCCGTCTCGCTCAACCAGGCCAGGATCAAGCTGACACGCAAGGAGTATCGCCTGCTGCACGTGCTGGCAATCCATGTCGGCCTGGTGGTGACCCACGATCAGCTGCTGAAGGAGATCTGGACCGGCAACCAGCGCGACAACATCCAGTATCTGCGCATCCTGGTGCGCAAGCTCCGCCAGAAGATCGAGGCCGACCCCAATCAGCCTCGCCTGCTGGTGACCGAATCCGGGGTGGGCTATCGGCTGGAGAACCGGCTGGAAACCAGCGTCGCCGGTTGAGCGTTCTGACGTTCACCGCTCGGAATATATAGAATAATAATATATTTCCGGCGCAGAACGCCTTAGCTTGCCCGCCAAAGGGGCAGGCAGTGCAGTTCCTGATTCAACCGTTTCACATTTTCGGGGTCGAAGGTCAGTACTGGATGCTGATCGTGGTCGCGCTCGTGGCAACCTTTGCTTTAGTTGGCTGGAAGACCGGTGGTCGGGGCTGAGCGGTTCGGCGTTCGCGACCTTTCCCGGTCCCGGCCCTGCCCAACCGGCCAGTTTCGCCGCCAGCCGCGACATCCCAGATTGAGGGAAGCCAACGGAGTTTCCCATGACCGAACCAACCAGCTTCGCCTCGCTGTCAACAGCCCTTTCAGAGACCATTGCGCGGGCCGCGCCCGCGGTCGTCTCGGTGCATTCGCATCGCGCGCGCGCCTCCGGCTTTGTCTGGAAGGCGGGCCTGATCGTCACTGCCGACGAGGCGCTGGCCGACGAGGGCGAGGTTGAGATCCAGTTCGCCGACGGCAATCGCAAGGCAGCGACCGTTGCCGGACGCGACCACACCACCGACATCGCGCTGCTGCGCGTCGACGGCAACGCCGCCCCAATCAAGCTGTCGACCGGCGTCCCGGCGTTGGGATCGCTCGCGGTGGTCGTCGCCGCCGACCGTGGCGCGCCGACCGCGCGGCTTGGCATGGTCTCGCGGTCGGGCCCGGCCTGGCGCAGCCTGCGCGGCGGCGAGATCGACGCACGGATCGAGCTCGACATCCGACTGCGGCACAGCCAGCAGGGTGGGCTGGCGCTGAATGCCGCCGGCGAGGCGTTCGGCATGGCCGTGCTCGGGCCGCGCCGCGTGCTGACGATCCCGGCCGCGACCATCGAGCGGGTCGCGGCCCAGCTCGAGACGAGCGGCCGCATCGCGCGCGGATATCTCGGCGTCGGGTTGCAACCGGTCCGGCTCGATGACGGCCTCGGCGCGATGGTGATGAATGTCGACAAGGCCGGCCCCTCGGCCGCCGCCGGCATCCACCAGGGCGATGTCATCATCGCCGTCAACGGGGAGAAACTGTCGGGAGTGCGGGCGCTGTCGCGCGGCCTCGGGCCGCAGAGCGTCGGCAGCATTGTCGAGCTCACCGTGCATCGCGGCGGTGAGCCGATGAACTTCAAGGTGACGGTCGGTGAAAGGCCCGAGACGTGAGTGATGAGCCTGCCTCCGACATCGTGATCGCGATCGAGATCGACGATCCCGTACTGGCCGACCGGCTGGCGACCCTGCTCGGCAGCGTCGCCGGCCTACGACTTGCCGCGCCGGGCGAGCAGCCCGCGGCTGCGATCGTCGCCCGCAACCGCGAGGCCGCAGGCGGCAGCGATTTCGAGCTGACGCCGCGCGAACTCGACGTGCTGGCGCTGCTCGCCGAAGGCGCTTCCAACAAGGTGATCGCGCAGCGGCTCGGGATCTCGGTCCACACCGCCAA
Source organism: Bradyrhizobium sp. UBA2491 (assembly GCF_002341725.1). Lineage (NCBI taxonomy): Bacteria > Pseudomonadati > Pseudomonadota > Alphaproteobacteria > Hyphomicrobiales > Nitrobacteraceae > Bradyrhizobium > Bradyrhizobium sp. UBA2491. Next base: position 82,678 of record NZ_DDOP01000092.1, on the reverse strand, counting down.
ATTTCATGTCGGCTCGCTGCTCGACAAGCTCGACGCCACCGGCCGCACCGACGCCGTCGCCCATGCGGCGCGGCGTGGGGTGATCAATTTGTGAAGGTGGGTGAAGGTCTCTCCACAGGTGGGAAGATTGAAGGTCCCTCGCGATATCATCCCCGCGAATGCAGAGATCTTGGCGGGTTGCAGGCGGGGCCCACCACTCGTCGTCCTGGCGAAAGCCAGGAACCATAACCACCGCATTGCATTGTCAAAGCGATCGCGGCCCCAACATCGCGCCACCATGCGCAGTCGGGGTAATGGGGTCCCGGCTTTAGCCAGGACGACGATGAGGATGGTTCTCGATTCAAGATGTCGAACATCGGTATTCAAGACACCAGGCACGCGGTGTCATCGCCCGGCCTGACCGGCTTCGCATTCTCGCGACATGAATCGTCTGAATCCAAATCATTGATTGCGAAAATTCCGTTTCGCGGACGGACGGCTTAGACCAAATGCGTAAGTAGTCGACCGGATACAGATGGCTCCGCCATCTGGCTATGCAGTCATCAGCTCACAAAAAGAAACGGCATGAAGCAGCTGATCTTTCGTCATCGAGACATCGAATACACGCTCACCAACATCGAACCCGACCTTTGGAGTTGGTCGTTCGACATCAACGGCAAGACCAAGCGAGGCACCACGCGCGCGCGGCTCGATCTGCTGGCGCAGCGCCGGGTGTGCATGCTCATCGACCGGGAACTGAAGGGCGCCGGGCGGGACAGGCCGGAAGAACCCGACTGACGCGCGATCCGACTGGATTGAAACATCATCCCGCTTAGGTTCGCTATTGGCGCTTGAACGCTCAGCAAGCGCGCTCCACGTTTGTTGCGGGGATGCCTCAGGACAGCGCGACGACCGCAGCGGCGACGTCGAGCCGGGCGCCGGCATATCGCCTGTCGTCCTGTCCATTCTCTCCGCACCCGACACTCCAGACCGCGGGCCACGACAGGCGCTCGAGCCCGGTCGCCGAAATGGCGGTGCAGGACGTCCAGCGCGTGTCACCGCTGCGTCGCCACAGCACGCCGCCCGGTCCCATGTCCGGGTAGAAGGCGATGTCGAGCGCGAAGTCGCTGTCGGCGCCGAGATCCGGACCGATCCAGTAATGCGGACTGCGCCCGTGCTCACGCCCGAGGATCAGGGTGAGCGTCTGGTTCGGTCCGCGCAATCCGAGCCAGAGCGGCGCGATCATCCCCGGCGCGGGCGTGCACAGCAGCGTTTGCGGCGCGGCGATGTCAGCGGCCGTGCGGCCCGACAGCTTCAACGCAATGACGGTCGCGGGCGCCGGCGTGCCCGACAGAAGGGCGGGACCGGGTCCTCGCGGCAGCGGCGACCGCGCAGCCTGGTCGAGAGACGGCAGCGGCCATGCGAGCTGCTCGCGCACGACGCCTTCGGTATCGAGCACCTGATAGCGCAAGCCGTGCTGATCGAGCGCCGCCTGCACGCAATGCAGATACTCGACGCCTTCGGGCATCCGGTGCGCGGTGCCCGCGCCCGCCGTGCAGATCTGCAAGACGCCGCGATGGACCTGAACGTCGAAGGCGAGGATGTGGCTGCACAGATAGGCGGTCACGTCATGGCGCACCAGGATGTCCCAGAAGCGTTCGCCGTATTCGTGGCCGATCTCGCGCTGATAGGCGCCGCTGTAGCCGTTGATCGGGTAGACCGGATGATGCCCCAGCACGAGCTTGTACCTGGCATCCGCGTGCTGTTCGAGGACCGCTGCCAGCCAGTCGGTCTCGACATGCCCCTCGCCGCCCAGCCCGCTCCACAGCGTGTGCACGAACACCATCACGAGATCGTCGCGGCGGACCCAGTAGGACAGCCCCTCCTGACCAGGTGGCCCGTTGCGCGGCAGCTTCAGCACCTCGCGAAACACTGCCTCGCTCATCGCGTCATAGGTGGTGTGGTTGCCGGTCGTGTGCCACAGCGGCACCACGCGCCGGTCGAGCCAGGCCATTTCGACCCCGAACCAATGCCGCCATTGCGCGCGCAACGCATCGGCATCCGCCGTGAGGCCGATGATCTCGTCGCCGGGGAAGAGAATGAATTCGGGCGCAGGATGCAGCCTGCGGACCACGTCGTTCACCGAAGCGAAGGTGCGTTCATGCAGCGCACCGGGAACGCCCGAGCAGGCATCGGCATAGATCACGAACTGATGGCCCGAGCTTCTCGGCAGCAGAGATCGAATTGGATCACTCATCGGTTGATTGTATCGCGAGGCGGCGCGTCATGCGATGACCATGCCATGATCGGGAGAAGACCACACCGAGACGTGACGTTGCGGAACAGCTGATCTGCCGGCCTGCGCTAGGCGACATCATGCCAAGCTGCTAGCCTTTCGCGCTTCAGATTGCCTTAGTTGAGGGACCGGAGCAAATGGACAACCGTAGTGATGTCTGGCGTGGCGTCGACACCATCAAGCCGCGCTTCATCGAATTGAGCGACCGGGTCTGGGCGATGCCCGAGGTCTGCTACACCGAGGCGCGCTCCTCCGCCGAACATCTGGCCGAGCTGCGCCATCAGGGGTTCCGCATCACCGAGAACATCGCCGACATTCCGACCGCGGTGATGGGCGAATGGGGCGAAGGCGGCCCCGTGATCGCCTTCCTCGGCGAGTATGACGCCCTGCCCGGCCTCAGCCAGGAAGCCGGCATTGCCGAGCATCGCCCGGTCGAAACCGGCGGCCATGGCCATGGCTGCGGCCACAATCTGCTCGGCTCCTCGGCGCTGCTTGCCGCGACCGCCGTGAAGGACTGGCTGGCCGCCAACAAGGTGCCGGGCCGGGTGCGCTATTACGGCTGCCCCGCCGAGGAAGGCGGCGCGGCCAAAGCCTTCATGGTGCGCTGTGGCGCCTTCGAGGACGCCGACATCGCCATCACCTGGCATCCGCACAGCTTCTGGGAAGTCGCTGTGACGCCGTCGCTCGCCAACACCCGCGCCGATTTCATCTTCACCGGGCGGACCTCGCACGCGGCGGCCTCGCCGCATCTCGGCCGCAGCGCGCTCGATGCGGTGGAATTGATGAATGTCGGCGTCAACTACATGCGCGAGCACATGCCGAGCGATGCCCGGGTGCATTACGCCCTGCTCGACACCGGCGGCATCGCGCCCAACGTGGTGCAGGCCCACGCCCGGGTGCGCTATTCGATCCGCGCCCGCGACCTGCCCGGGATGAACGAACTGGTCGAGCGCGTGCACAAGATCGCGCAGGGCGCAGCGCTGATGACCGAGACCAAGGTCGAGATGAAGATCATCTCCGCGGTCTCCAACATCCTGCCCAACACGCCGCTGGAACAGACGCTGCACCGAATCATGGAGGATCTCGGCCCGCCGCACTTCGACGATGCCGACAAGGATTTCGCCGGCAGGATCCGCGCCACCCTGACCGACAAGGACATCGCCTCGGTGTATTACGCGATCGGCATGGAGCCGACCGACCGGCCGCTGGCGGATTTCCTGGTGCCGATCGACGCCAAGCGCAATCCGCTGGTCGGCTCGACCGATGTCGGCGACGTCAGCTGGGTGGTGCCGACCGTGCAGGTCCATGCACCGACGGTTGCAATCGGCACCCCGTTCCACACCTGGCAGGTTGTGGCGCAGGGCAAGACGCCGGCCGCGCACAAGGCGATGGTGCAGGCCGCCAAGGCGATGGCTGGCCTCGGTGTCAAGGCGCTGCTGGAGCCGGAGCTGATCGCCGCCGCCAAGGCCGACCTCAAGAAGCGGACCACAAGAACGCCCTATGTCAGTCCGCTGCCGGCGAATGTTGCACCGCCGTTGGATATGTCGATTGCCTGAGGATCGAAATTGCGTGCCGGACCTGCTCCCGATGGGCAAAGTCCGGCACGCGGGAAAAACCATCTCGGAACAAAGGATAACGAACAAATATTTCGCAGTTTTGAGGTACGCAGAAGCGTCGTTTTGCAGCGAAATGCCGAACCGATGTGCGGTCGCGAACGATTTTGCACAAGCGATAGCCAAAAGACCTATGCCCTGCGGCGCGGCGGCCGTTGACCTCGGCGTTCATTCGGTGTGCCATCTGCCGCCAACGCGGCGGCCGCCTTCCACGGCCCGCCGCGCTACCATTTGAGCCGGACCGAGGGGACAATGTTCGACAATAATCTGCGAGGCATGATCGACGACGTGAAGGACGGGCGGCTGGATCGCCGCGCCTTCGTCAAGCGAATGATTGCGGTCGGCCTCACCGCGCCGATGGCGAACCAGATCCTCAGCCTCGGCGGCGTCGCGATGGCCCAAAGCCCCAACCCCTACAAGCCGACCAAGCGCGGCGGCGGCGGTCCGCTCAAGCTGTTGTGGTGGCAGGGCCCGACCCTGCTCAACCCGCACTTCGCCACCGGCACCAAGGACCAGGACGGCTCGCGCATCTTCTACGAGCCGCTGGCGAGTTGGGACGTCGACGGCCATCTCAATCCGATCCTCGCCGCCGAGATTCCCTCGATCCAGAACGGCGGCCTGTCCGCCGACGCCAAATCGGTGACCTGGAAACTCAAACCCGGGGTCAAATGGCATGACGGCAAGCCGCTCAGCGCCGACGACGTCGTCTTCACCTGGGAATATGCCAGCGACCCCGCGACCGCGGCCGTATCGATCGAAACCTACAGCGGCCTGACCGTCGAGAAGATCGACGACCTCACGATCCGCATCAACTTCAAGAAGCCGACACCGTTCTGGGCCAACGCCTTTGTCGGGGGCTATGGCAGCATCATTCCGAAGCATCTGTTCGCGGACTACAAGGGCGGCAAGTCCCGCGAGGCGCCCAACAATCTGAAGCCCGTTGGCACCGGCCCCTACAAATTCGTCGAGTTCAAGCCGGGCGATCTGATCCGCGGCGAACTCAATCCCGACTATCATATGGCCAACCGTCCGTTCTTCGACACGATCGAGATGAAGGGCGGCGGCGATGCCGTCTCGGCGGCGCGCGCGGTGATCCAGACCGGCGAGTATGATTTCGCCTGGAACATCCAGGTCGAAGACGAAGTGCTTCAGCGCCTGGAAAAGGGCGGCAAGGGCAAGGCGCTGTTCGCGGTCGGAGGCGACATCGAGTTCATTGCGATCAACTTCACGGACCCCAACACCGAAATCGACGGCGAGCGCTCGTCGATCAAGACGAAGCATCCGATCCTGTCGGATCCGAAGGTACGTCAGGCGCTGGCGCTGTTGGTCGACCGCGACTCCGTCAAGAAGGCGATCTATGGCCGTGCCGGCCGCACCACCGCCAACTATCTCAACGGCCCCGAGGAGTTCGTCTCCAAGAACACCAAATGGGAGTTCTCGATCGAGAAGGCAGCCGCGCTGCTCGATGAGGCCGGCTGGAAGGTCGGTTCCGACGGCATCCGCGAGAAGGACGGCAAGAAGTTCAAGCTGCTCTACCAGACCTCGATCAACGGGCCGCGGCAGAAGACCCAGGCCATCGTCAAGCAGGCCTGCCAGAAGGCCGGCATCGACGTCGAGCTGAAATCGGTGGTGGCCTCGGTGTTCTTCTCCTCCGACGTCGCCAACCCCGACACCTACGCCCATTTCTACGCCGACATCGAGATGTTCCAGATCCCGATGGTCCAGCCCGATCCCGCCCTGCACATGCGCCGCTACCACTCGCGCAACATCGCCACCAAGGATAACAAGTGGCAGGGGCCGAACTTCCCGCGCTGGGCCAACAAGGAATTCGATGCCGCGATCGACGCGGCCGATACCGAGACCGATCCGATCAAGCGGGCCGACCTCTACATCAAGGGTAATGACCTGATGTGGCAGGACAATGTGATGATCCCCGTGATGCACCGCCTGGCGGTCGAGGCCTCCTCCAACACGCTGCGGCCAGCGCTCTCGGGCTGGGCCAACCAAACCGACAATCTGCAAGACTGGTATCGTGAAAGCTGAGCCGTGAAGGCTCGATGTGTGCTCCTCCCTCTGCCCGTTGTTGCGGGGAGAGGGTTGGGGTGAGGGCTCTATCCGCGAGTGCGTCGAGAGGTAAGTTCGCGGAGTGTCCCCTCACCCGGAGCGCATCTGGCGATGCGTTCCGACCTCTCCCCGCACGCGGGGCGGGGCGGGGCGAGTCCGAGGTCGCATTTCAGTTCGACACAAATCTCCTGATCCAGTTGCGAGCGTTAGTCAGATGATCCGTTCATGAGTCAATATATCCTGCGCCGCCTGATGATCGCGATCCCGAGCCTGCTCGGGATTTCGGTCGTGCTATTCGTCGTGCTGGCGCTCGCGCCGGGCGATCCGTTCAGCGAGCTCGCGACCAATCCGAACGTGCCGCCCGAGGTGCAGGCCGCACTGCGCGCCAAGTTCGGCCTCGACGACCCGATCTATCTCCGCTACCTGCACTGGCTCGCGGCGATGGTGCAGGGCGACTGGGGCTTCTCCTTTGTCAGCCGGATCAATGTCGACACGCTGATCATGCAGCGGCTGCCGACCACGCTTTACGTGGTCGGCTCGTCGCAGCTGCTGGCGCTCTTGATCGCGATTCCGGTCGGCGTCTATGCCGCGACCCGGCCCTATTCGCTGTTCGACCAGCTCGCCAACACCTTCGCCTTCATCGGCTTCTCGCTGCCGACCTTCTTTACCGGGATCCTGTTCATCCTGGTGTTCTCGGTGAAGCTGGACTGGCTGCCCTTCGTCTACACCAGCGTGCCGGGCAGCGGGATCAAATGGGCGCTGGAGATGATCCGGCAGGCCATCATGCCGGTGATGGTGCTCGGCCTGTTCCAGGCGGCGTCGATGACCCGCTTCGTGCGCTCGGCGATGCTCGACGTGATCCGGCTCGACTATGTCACCACCGCGCGCGCCAAGGGTCTCGGGCAAACCAAAGTGATCGTCAAGCATGTGATGCGCAATGCGATGATCCCGGTCGTCACTCTGATCGCGCTGCAAATGCCCGCCGTGTTCGGCGGTGCCATCGTCACCGAGCAGATCTTCCGGATTCCGGGCATCGGCTCGCTGCTGATTTCATCCATCCTCGCCAACGATACGCCGGTCGTGATGGCCGTGACCTTCGTCTTCGCGTGTCTCGTGGTGCTGTTCAACCTGATCGCAGATGTCCTCTATGGCTGGCTTGACCCTCGCATCTCCTTCCGCTGAACGGCGCGGCTATTCGCCCTGGCGCGAAACCTGGCGGCGCTACCGCCGGCACAGGCCAGCCGTGGTCAGCGCCGTGCTGCTGCTGCTGCTGATCGCGGCTGTCGTGATCGGTCCGTTCGTCTGGCGCGTCTCGATCAGCGATATCGACGTGGTGGCGGGACTGCAGGGTCCCTCGCTGGCGCATCCGTTCGGCACCGACGATCTCGGCCAGGATCTGCTCGCGCGCATGATCTATGGCGGGCGCATCTCGCTCGCGGTCGGCCTCGCCGCGATGCTGGTCTCGGTGTTCGTCGGCACGCTGATCGGCGCGCTCGCCGGGATGTCGCGGGGTCCGCTCGGCTACGCGCTGATGTGGCTGACCGACCTGTTCCTGTCGCTGCCGCAACTGCCGCTGCTGTTGATGCTGATCTATCTGTTCCGCGACGGGCTCAAGGCGATGTTCGGCCCGGAAGGCGGCATCTTCATCCTGATCGTGCTGGTGATCGGCGGCCTGCGCTGGATGCCGGTCGCGCGTCTGGTGCGCGCCCAGTTCCTGTCGCTGCGCGAGAAGGAGTTCGTCGAGGCCGCGCGCGCGCTCGGCGCCAGCCCGGTGCGGCAGGTGGTACGCCATATCCTGCCCAACGCGCTCGGCCCCGTCATCATCGCCGGCACGATCGACGTCGCCGCGGCGATCATCGCGGAATCGACGCTGTCGTTCCTCGGCCTCGGCTTCCCGCCGGATACCCCGACCTGGGGCCGCATCCTCTATGACGCCAAGGACTTTCTCGACATCGGCCCGCATTGGGCGCTGTTTCCCGGCGGCGCGATCTTCATCGCTGTCGTCGCGATCAATTTCATTGGCGACGGGCTGCGCGACGCGCTCGATGCCCGCAAGGTGATTTGATGGCGCTGCTCGACATCAAGGGCCTGAAAACCCATTTCACGACCGACGCCGGCGTGTTGCAGGCGGTCGACGGTGTCGACATTTCGATCAACCGCGGTGAAACGCTGTGCGTGGTCGGCGAATCCGGTTGCGGCAAGACCGTCACCGCGATGTCGATCCTCAAGCTGATCGCGATGCCGCCGGGCAAGATCGTCGAAGGCGAGATCATGTTCGAGGGCCGCGATCTGGTGCCGTTGTCGAGCCGCGAGCTCGACGACATCAGGGCCAAGGAGATCGGCTTCATCTTCCAGGAGCCGATGACCTCGCTCAACCCGGTGCTGACGATCGGCGAGCAGATCGCCGAGAGCCTGCGCCGCCACGAGGCGGTGACCAGGAAGCAGGCGCTGGAGCGCACCATCGAGATGCTGAAGCTGGTGCAGATCCCGAACGCCGAGGGTCGCGTGCACCACTATCCGCACCAGTTCTCCGGCGGCATGCGGCAGCGCGTGATGATCGCGATGGCGCTGGCCTGCCGGCCCAAGCTCGTGATCGCGGACGAACCGACCACCGCGCTCGACGTCACCATCCAGGCGCAGATCCTCGACCTGTTGCAGGACATGAAGGAGCGCTTCGGCATGGCGGTGATGCTGATCACGCACGCGATGGGCGTGGTCGCGGAGACCGCGCAGCGCGTCGTGGTGATGTATGCCGGCAAGGTGGTCGAGGAGGCGCCGGTCGACGAATTGTTCGGCAACCCGCGCCATCCCTACACCCAGGGTCTGATCCGCTCGATCCCGCGCATCGATCTCGATGCCGCGCACAAGACCCGGCTGGAGGCGATCGGCGGCTCGGTGCCGATCCTGATCAATCCGCCGCCCGGCTGCCGCTTTGCCGCCCGCTGCAAGCACGCCATGAGCATCTGCACCGAACAGGAGCCGCGGCTGCGCGAGATCGCGCCCGGCCATCGCATCGCCTGCCACCTCGGAGACGCGTCATGAGCGAACCGCTGCTGCGCGTGTCCAATCTGAAGAAGCACTTTCCGGTGCTGGGCGGCCTGCTGTCGCGCGAGGTCGGCCAGGTCTATGCGGTCGACGGCGTGTCGTTTGCGGTCGATCGCGGCGAGACGCTGGGGCTGGTCGGCGAGTCCGGCTGCGGCAAGTCGACCACCGGCCGCTGCGTGCTGCGGCTGATCGAGCCGACCTCGGGCGAGGTCGTGTTCGACGGCCAGAGCGTGACGGGCCTCGGCGGCGGCGACCTGCGCGCCATGCGGCGCAACATGCAGCTCGTGTTCCAGGACCCGTTCGCCTCGCTCAATCCGCGCATGACGGTGGGCGCGATCCTCGGCGAGCCCTTCATCATCCATAACCTCGTGACCTCGGCCAGCGAGCGCGAGGACCGCGTCGCCAATCTTCTCGTGAAGGTCGGGCTGAAGGCCGAGCATATGCGGCGCTATCCGCATGAATTCTCCGGCGGCCAGCGCCAGCGCATCGCGATCGCCCGCGCGCTCACCCTGGAGCCGAAGCTGATCGTGTGCGACGAGCCAGTCTCGGCGCTCGACGTCTCGATCCAGGCCCAGGTGATCAACCTGCTCGAGGACCTCCAGGCCGAGTTGAACCTGACCTATCTGTTCGTCGCCCACGATCTCTCCGTCGTGGAGCACATCTCCGATCGCGTCGCGGTGATGTATCTCGGCCGCATCGTCGAGCTCGCCAAGGCGAGCGACCTCTATCGCAACCCGCAACATCCCTACACCAAGGCGCTGCTGTCGGCGGTGCCGGTCGCCGACCCCAAGGCCAAGCGCGACCGCATCCGCCTCAAGGGCGACGTGCCGAGCCCGATGAACCCGCCCACGGGCTGCCACTTCCACACCAGATGCCCGATCGCAGAGGAGCGCTGCCGGCAGGCCGCGCCGGAGCTCCGGGAGGGCAGCAACGGGCACTTCGTGGCGTGCCATCTGGCGTAGGCTGCTCGCTGGCGCCGAAATATCGAAAACAACCCCATGCAAAGCAGCTGGCGGCGGCCGGCGTCCGACCTGGCGGCTTGACACGTCGGGCAACTCAGGGGTATATTTCTAATATTCCGAAGTTCTGTAAGCACCGAAGCAGCTTGCGCCACGCCCGCAAGCTAGGGTGTACGGTCATGGCTCCAGGCATATCCGACGAGCAGGCAATACACGACGCCAGCGGCTATGCTGGTATGACCGCTGAAGCTCACCAAACCAACGCTCAAGCCCTGACGAGAGACGAGAACACCGAGCGCAGCCATCAGAGCGGAGCCGCCGGCAACGCGAAGAGCGCGTATGGTGGTCGACCGCAACGACCTGCCGATGATTTCCCGCTGCGGGCGACGCATGGCAAACGCCAACGCGGCAAAACCCGCCAGACAAAGCACGGATGCGAGCACGTGACTCATCTTACGCCTCGCCCGGAGCGACGATCGGGGCCCGCCGATTTGCGTTACGCCTGGACTGAAGACTGCCGCCCTGCCGGGCCGTGCGTAGCGCCAGAACGGCATGGAGCAAACCGAGCGTCCAGCACATGATATCCATGCCGACGAACACCCAGTCGCCTTCGGACAGGCTGTGCCACAGCGGACGCCGAGTCGTCAGTGCGTTGAGGACCGGCAACAGAAACAGCAGCGCTGACGCCGCCGATAACTGCTCGACCCAGGCCGACTTTGCCGGACGCAGCAGGGCATGCAGCAGCGTCAAGCCCCAGACGATGAAGAACGCGTGAATCTCCCAGTCAGCGCGGCCTTCCAACGGGTATGGCAGCAGGCGGTTGACCCACAGAAACGCGGTCATTGCGATCGACAAGCCGGCGATGCTCGCTATGTTCAATCGTTCCACGAGACGGAAACCAAAATCGGGGCGATCGGGGTCAGGCAGCTTCTGTCGCCGCTTGACGGTCCACATGACAAGGCCCGTGCCCACCATGGCTGTCCCCATGAAACTGACTAGAAAGTACAGCCATCGCATTTCGGTGTCGCTGAAGCGCCCCAGATGGAGCGCATAAAGCACGCCTCGGGTCTCGGCCGCAGCTCCCACATTCTCATGAACCGCCAACAGCCTGCCGGTGGTCCCGTCGAACTCCATGTACTGCGGGCTCATGGAAACGCGGCCTGCTTCTCCCCGCGTCACGGCCACACGCGCCGCCGCATCTCCGGGATGAACGGCATTGACGCGCCCGACATTATCCCGGCCCCAGCGTTCTTGGGCCTGCCGCACCATCTCCTCGACCGACGCCAATGGCACCCTCTGGCCGCTGGGCTTGCCGGGCTGGATGAAGGCACTGAGTTCGGCGTTGAGCTGCTGGCGTTCCGCCGGAGTCTTGAGCCCGACCTGCTCGCTCCACGGCATGTACAGCGCCATGAGCGTCACCAGCCCGGTGTAGGTGATCATGAGATGAAACGGCAGGCCGAACACCGACAGGGCGTTGTGCGCGTCCAGCCACGAGCGCTGTCCCTTGCGCCACCGGAACGTGAAGAAGTCGACGAAGATCTTCTTGTGGGTGATGACGCCGCTGACAATGGCCACCAGCATGAACATCGCAGCCGCGCCCGCAAGCCACCTGCCCCAAATCGCCGGCATGTAGTGAAACTGAAAATGAAAGCGATAGAAGAAGTCACCGCCCAGCGTCCCGCGCGAGGTCACCCTTTGGCCGGTCGCGGGATCGAAATGCCCCTCAGCGAAGCCGCGCTGGCCCGGGCTGGACGTGGACGTTCGCCAGAACGCATAGACGCTGTTGTTGCGACTGTCGGGCAGCCGCATGCTCCACTGCGATGTTCCCACCGCGATCTTGCCAAGCTCGTCGGCAATGCGCTGCGCGACCATGGCCTGATCGGGTATCTGGGCCAGACGCGGCAGCTCCGGCCGCATCCATTGCGACAGTTCGTCCTTGAAATAGGACACCGTGCCGGTGAGAAACATGGCATAGAGAATCCAGCCGAGCAAAAGGCCAGCCCATGTATGCAAGCTGGACATGCTCTGCCGGATGCCGTGGCCAGCAGTCCGATCATCGTTGCCCGTCATCACGCGTCGATCCTTCGTCAGGAGACGGACCACACCGCCAGCGACAGCGGCACGGCCACGACGATCAGTCCCGTCCAGGCCTTCAGCGCGCTTCGCGCTGCAAAGACCCAGATGACGGCACCGGCGTATATTGCGAAGCTCGCCAGCATGCCCGTGAGCACGGCCTGAGGTTTACTTATCGGCAAAGCAAGCACTGCGACGCTGCTGAGCGCGGCCAGCGCATAGCCGCCAAACAGAGCGGCAACGATCCGCGAAACGAGCGGACCCACGGAGCGAACCTGATGGATCAGGAGATTCATTTGCCGGGAGTTGCCGGCGGGCCTGCGGGAATTGGCGTCAAGCCGTTGGCATTCACATAGGTCACCGTGGTGACATAGCTCACAGCATCATACTTCTCGGCGCCGTTCGCCGCCGCACGTTCGCCCGCACTGCGATCGTTGAAGCTGACCTCAGCCACGTAGACGCCCTTCCAAGGCATGTCGAACTGCACAAAACCCTGATCGTCAGTGTGACCTTCCTTGGACCACCCCGATTCCGTTACCAGCGTCACCTTGGTCTTGGCTTTGGGTTGGTCTTTGAAGATGAGCTTGAATTGACCCTCACGACCGGTCGGCACGAGGTCCAGGACGAGCTTGGGCCGCTGCGCGGCAAAGCTGGTGATGAAGCGTGCGGCGGGATAGAACCAGTTGGTGACGTCCTTGCCCTGCTGCTTCCAGGCATAGAGCGGGTAGCTTGCATCCTCCGCGACAATGCTGTCGCCGGAAGCCGCGGAAAATGGCAGCGCGAAGCCATTTGCGGTCTTCGCGGCGTCCGACGTCTGCTCGCCAGTCGTGGAGACGAGCGTGCCGGTCACCCTGGCGAACTTGTCGAGTAACCCCGGTGACACCTCACGAAGGTTCTCGCCGAATTCGCCAAAGCGAACCACGGCATTCTGCCCTTCGGGCTGCTCGATCCAGATCTGGTGTGCCTGCGCGGGCGTCACCACGCCGAGCAGGACAATTGCGGCAATGAAGAGCTTGGTCATGACAGCACCTTAGAAATCAAATGCCGCAGATACGATGTAGGTTCGAGGCGACGCAGCGGTCACAAATGTGCCGGTCGTGAGCCAGTAACGCTTGTCGAACAGATTTTCGATGTTGGCGCGTATCGTGACGGGTCGACCGTTCAACGATGTCGCGTAACGCGCGCCGACGTCGACCCGAGTCCAGTCCGGGAACCGCAAGAGATTGGCGCTCGTGAGATATGAGCCGGACGTGTAGATCACGCGTCCATTGAGCGCGAGGCCCCTGACCCAGGGCGTGTCCCAGTCGAGGCCGGCAGAGAATGTCTTGTCCGGCACGCCGGGGGCGTCGTTGCCGCGCTCCAGCGGATTGGTCGGGCTCGTGAGCTCCGGCCGCAAAAAGGTCGCACTGGCCATGCCGCGCAGGCCGGGCAGCAACAGGCCGTAGGCGGACAGTTCCACGCCCCGGTTGCGCTGCTCGCCGTCATAGGCCAACGCGTTGGACGCCGTTCGGATCTGGCTTGGTCGCGCAATCTGGAACACCGCCGCAGTCGTTGTGATGTTGCCCCAGTCGACCTTCACGCCGGCTTCTTGCTGCGTCGACTTGAACGGAGCAAGCACAGCTCCGGTATTGCTGTAGCCGGGTCCGACGATGGTACCCTGGGAGAGCCCTTCGGCGTAGTTGGCGTAGAGCGAAACGTTCTGCCAGGGCTTGAAGACCACGCCGGCAAGGGGCGTCGTCGCCGCGGCGTCGTAGCTGCTCGTCATCGCACCGGTGAGAGTGCTGAAAGCATCCTGCTTGACCATCTGGTGACGACCACCCACGGTGACCAGGACTGCATCATTCAGGAATGACATGGTGTCGGCGACCGCGACGCTTGTGAGCGTCGTATCGGACGCGCGCCGCGGCGCGTTCCGCGCAGCCGTGATCACGGGAAGTGGCGACGGATTGTAGATATTGGACGGGACCGAATAGCCTGACGTCACATAGGCGTTGCCGGCCTCCTGATTGTAGCCGGTAAAGGCGACATTGACCGCATGGCCGATGAATCCCGTTTCGAACCGCGACCGCAGGCCCACATTGCCGCTGACCGTCTTGGTATAGGAATCGTAATAGGCATTGATGAGCCTGAAATTGCCGAGAGCGTCGATACCGCTGGTGAAGCCGGCAACGCGGGAATCGGGAAACGATTGTGCGTTCTCGCCCTCGCGATAGCCGAGGCCCGCGTAGGCCGTGAGCGCTTCGGTCAGATCGTATTCGATCCCCGAAGCAATCGTGTTGTCCCGCTGCCGAAGCATCGTGCCCGGGTACCAGTTGCTGCGCGCATCGGGCGGCGCGGGAATCGCCGGCACGTTGGACGCGATGGTCATCTGCGGACGGAAGTTCCTGGTGTCGTCATTCTGTGAAATGGCATCGAGCGTCCAACGCAACCGCTCCCCGCGATAGTCGAGCGACAACGCACCGAGACCGCTCTGCCAGTTTCCGCCATCGATCGAGGCTTCACCGTTGCGCCCGACCCCGTTGAACCGGACGCCCCACTCCTTGTTCTCACCAAAGCGGCGGCTGGTCTCCGCGTAGAGACCGTAGTTGCCGGCGCTCATGAAGATCGGTGTCAGGCGCGCGAAAGGTATCTCCGGCGCGCGCTTGCTGACGATGTTGATGCCGCCGCCGACGCTGCCGCCGGGGGCCATGCCGTTGATCAGCGCACCAGGGCCTTTCAGCAGTTCGATCCGCTCGATGATCTGCGCCGGCACGTGACTGGAGGACACCAGCCCGTACAGGCCGTTGAAACCGACGTCGCCGGCAGGGACGGTGAAGCCGCGGATCTGGAACGTGTCGTCGAACCCGTTGCTGCCCGTGGTGAGCCGGACCGACGCATCGTTGATCAGCGTATCTGCCGCCGTCCGCGCCTGCTGATCCTCGATCAGTTGAGAGGTATAATTGACGGTGCTGAACGGCACATTCATGCCGTTCGTGCTCCCAAGCAGGCCGAGCGTTCCACCCTGGGCCACTTGACCGCCGGCATAGGCCGGCGCCGGAGCTCCGATCGTCCGGGTCGATCCCATCGTGACGACGGGCGCTGGCGGTTCGGTCGGCCGCCGCGGCGCGACGCGGACGGAACGCTGAGGCACGGCACGGGGCCGCACGATTGGCTTCGCCTGCGATCGCTGTTGCGGCGCATCGACCGACACTGGAGGTAACGCCTGCTGCGCGTTGCTTTGGAGGGCTCCCATGCCGGCCAGTCCCAACGACACGGCGCTTGTCGTGACCCAAAAACGAAAACGGTTCTTATGGCTTTTAAAGTTGCTCACGAAGTCCCCAATTCACCAAGTCGGGCTTTGACTAAGAAATTGGAGATACGGAAACAACCGAACCAACTTAGAATCACTCTGCGCCTGTGCGCAAAGACCTCCTAGTTCGGCTTGCAACGGTGCGTCGATAATTCATCGCGCAATCTTGCGACGCTTTGACGCAAGTGAAGAGCCTCGAGCAGCGGACAATGGCAGTCATCACGCGTCAGCGTTTGACGTCCGCCATGCGAAGGGACCGAACCGCTCACGCAGCAACTCACTGTACCGGGATTACCGGGTCAGTTCGATTGACATCGACACGTGCATCAGTGCCGGCGCTTCTTGATGATCTTGCGCCTCGCCTTGGCCATTGGCCGCGGAGCCGATGCGCCGTTCTCGCTCTCGTTCACTTCCGCTCGCAGCGTGTCGAGCAGCCAGTCGCGAAATGCGCGCATGCCCGGCGTCACCTCGCGCGACTTCAGCCAGGTCAGCCAATAGGAGCCCGCCGGAACCTCGGCCGCGAACGGCCGCCTGAGCCGGCCGGACGCCAGCTCGTTCGCGAACATCGCAATCGGCACCAACCCGACGCCGACGCCGCGCGCCGCGGCCTCGGCCATGCCGACCGAACTGTCGAAGATCGGTCCCTGGATCTTCGGACACGGCGCACCGGCCACCGCGAACCACAGCGGCCATTCCTCGGCGCGGTACGAGCGCAGCAGGAATTCCTGCGCCAGATCGGACGGCTTGCGCAGCCGCTCCGCCGCGTCAGCGCAGCACACCGGCGACAGCGGCGCCGACAGCAGATGGATCGCCTCGGTGCCGTGCCACGAGCCGTCGCCGAAGCGCAGCGCAAGGTCGAGCCCGTCGCCCGCGATGTCGACGCGGTTGTTGTTGGTGAGCAGGCGCAGGTCGAGATAGGGATGCGCGCGCTTGAAGCCGTCGACCCGTTGCAGCAGCCACCCGGTCGCAAATGTCGTGACGCAGCCGACGGTGACGACCTCGCGCGTGCCCTTGGCCTCGATGCGGTCGATCGCGGCACCGATCCGGTCGAGCGCGTCCGACAGCACCGGCAGCAGCGCAAGCCCTTCGTCGGTGAGCACGAGCCCGCGCGGCAGCCGGCGGAACAGGCTCGCGCCGAGCATCTCCTCGAGCTGCTTGACCTGGTGGCTGATCGCGGTCTGCGTCACGCGCAGCTCCAGCCCCGCGCGGGTGAAGCTCAACAGCCGCGCAGAGGCCTCGAAGGCACGCAAGGCATTCAGCGGGAGGTGCCGGCGCATCGCGTCATGACCAAGTTTTTCTCATGCCTCACTGTATAAATGATTGTTTGTCGATCGTCACGCCGTTCGGCAGGTTCGCGCCGCCAACTGGAGAATCGAGATGTTGACGAGACGGAGTTTTGGATTGCGCGCGCTAGGCCTTGCGGCGTCCTGCACGCTGGCGCGGCAAAGCGCTGCGGCGGGACAGAGCGCGGCGGCGGGACCAGGCGAGCCGGCGCAGCGATTGCAGCAGGAACTTGCCCGCATCGAGCTGGCGACCACCGGCCGGCTCGGCGTCGCCGCGTTCGACATGGAGACGGGATTGCGCGCCAACCACCGTGGCGACGAGCGGTTCCCGATGTGCAGCACCTTCAAGGCGATGCTGTCAGCTGCCGTGCTCCATCGGGTCGATCGCGGCGAGTCCAGCCTGGATCAACGGGTGCAGATCGAGGCCAAAGATATCTTGGCCTACGCACCGGTCACCAAGCAGCATGTCGGAACCAGCATGACGGTGTCTGAACTCTGCGTGGCCGTCGGCACGCTCAGCGACAACACCGCCGCCAACCTGCTGCTGCGCGAGATCGGCGGACCCGCCGGCCTCACCGCCTTCTTCCGCACCATCGGCGACAATGTCAGCCGGCTCGACCGCTGGGAGGTCGAGCTGAACGAGGCCGTCCCCGGCGATCCGCGCGACACCACCAGCCCGGTCGCGATGCTGAAGAACCTGCAACGCGTGGCGTTCGGCGACATGCTGCAACCTGCGTCGCGCCAGCGGCTGGTCGACTGGATGGTCGCCAACAAGACCGGCGACGCAAGGCTGCGCGCCGGCGTGCCCCGCGACTGGCGGGTCGGCGACAAGACCGGCACCGGCGAGCGCGGCACCTATAACGATATCGGCGTGTTCTGGCCGCCCGGCCGCAAGCCGATCATCGTGACGGTCTACCTGACCGGGGCAAGTGCACCGATGGACAAGTGCAACGAGGTGATCGCCAATGTCGCGCGCGCCGTCGCGACTGTGAGCACCGGGCAGACCGGCTAGCATTCTGACCGCATCGGCGCCGCGACGTGCGCCGATCGGTTACCAGCAGCCGGCGGGCAACTCCCGGCTGCGCGGCGGATCGGCACCGGCGCGGGTGCAGGTGAAGGCGGCGCATTTGCAGGCAAAGGCCAGCGCGCGCGTGAGCTCGGCCGTGGAGATGCTCCCCAGCCCGCGCCGCTCGATCCGGTTCAGCCGATGCAATGCTGCAAGCAGCGCGGCCTGAAAGCTGTCGCCGGCGCCGATCGTATCCACCACCTTCACGACAGGTGATTCGACCTCGATCAGGCCGGTCTGGCGATGCCAGGCGCAGGCACCGTTGTCGCCGCGCGTGATGACGACGAGCGATGTACCAGCCGCCAGCAACGCGTCCGCCCTTTCCGCATAGGCCTCCTCGCCGAACAGATAGGCGAAGTCGACGTCGGACATCTTCACGATGTCAGCCTTGCCGCAGAACCCCAGCATGCGAGCGCGATAGGCGTCCCTGTCCTTGACCAGGTTCGGGCGGCAATTCGGATCGAGCGCAATCGTCACCTGCGACCTGATATCCTCGATGAAGGCCAGCGTCTCGGCGGCGCCCTGGTCGTGGACCAGCGTGGTCGAGCCGGTGTGAAGGCAACTGATGCCGTCGCGCGCGATCGCCTCGCGGCGGTAGGTCCAGTTCCGCGACGCGGTGTCGGCGTCATAGAACGCGTACTGCGTTTCGGTGCCGGTGACGCGCGCAAAGGCCAGCGTCGCCTGATGGTCGCTGCGCGTCGCGCGGCCGAGATCGACGCCCGACGCCGCGGCATGATCGGCGATCATCCGGCCAAAGGTGTCAGTCGAAATGCCCCCGACAAAGCCGGTGGGCAGATCAAGCCGCGCAGCGCCGATCGCGATGTTGAGGCAGGAGCCGCCGACCGCCGGAGTCATGGCCTCGCGCCCGTCCGCCGTCCGTGACGGCAGGAAATCGATCAGCGCATCTCCGCAGCTCAGCAGCATCGGGCATACACCTCAACTCGCCGGAGCCGCGGCGGGCGCCTGCTTCATCGCCTCGCGGCTGTCGCGATCGAGCTGGCGCAGCATCCTGTGCACGCTCCGCTTCTGGCGGTGGAAATCGGCAAGCTGGGGTCTGGTTGGTGCGCTCAACCGCCCGAGCGCCGACATGCCGGCCATCGCGGCATTGATCGAATTGTGGGCGCCGCTGGCGACCGCGCCCAGCATCGCCGCGCCCAGCAACACGGGCTCTTGCGTCTGCGGCAACGCCACCGTGTAGCCCGTCGTGTCGGCCATGATCTGGCGCACCAGAGGACTGCGGCTGGCGCCGCCGCCGATCACGATGGTCTGGCCACTGGCGCCGTGGGCCTGCAATGCGTCGATCACGTCGGCGAGGCCATAGGCCAGCCCGCACAGGCCGGCGACGAACAACCGCTCCAGCGCCGACACGTCGGTATCGAGATCGAGCCCCGCGATCACCGCACGCGAGCCGGGATCGGCATAGGGCGACCGGTTGCCGAGGAATTCAGGCAGCACATGAACATTGCGCGCCAGCAGCGCGGCAGCGCCGGCATCGCCGTTGCGCGCCAGGATGCGCTTTTCGAGGTATTCGATGACGTCGATGCCGGCGCCCTTCGCCGCGGCCGAAACCTCGGCATGCGCCGGATGCGACTTCAGCAGATGATCGATCGCGGCCCCCGCGGCGGACTGGCCGCCCTCGTTGAGCCAGAAGCCCGGCACCATGCCCTCGAAATACGGGCCCCAGACACCGGGCACGAAGCAGGGATCGACCGTCGTCGCCATGATGCAGGCCGACGTTCCCATGATGTAGGCGAGCCGCTTGCAGACATCGACCTCGGCGCCAGACCCGTCGCGGCCGCCGATCGCGCCAACGCCACCGGCATGGGCATCGATCAGCGACGCACCGACGGCCGCTCCCGGCATCAGGCCGAGGTCGCGCGCGGCATCCGCTGACAGTCCACGGCCGAGCGGCGAGCCGGGCGGCACGATCTCGCTGCCGATCCGGGCAAAGCGGTCGGACGCGAGCGCCTCGAGCCCGACCCGCTTGAGGAAGGATTCGCTCCAGCCGCCCTCGCCCGCGACATAAGTCCATTTGCAGGTCACCGTGCAGGTCGAGCGCGCCAGCGAGCCGGTGGCGCGGAACGAGAGATAGTCGGCGAGATCGAAGAAGTGCCCGGCGGCCTCATAGGTGGCCGGCAGATGCCGCTTCAGCCAGAGGATCTTGGGGATTTCCATCTCCGGCGAGATCGCGCCGCCGACATAGCGCAGCACCCGATCGCCGGTCGCGTTGACGAATTCGGTTTCATCCATCGCGCGGTGGTCCATCCAGACCACGACATTGCGCGCGGGATCGCCCGACGGGCTGACGGTGAGCGGCCGGCCGGCGCTGTCGAGCACGACCAGCGAGCAGGTCGCATCGAAGCCGATGCCCTTGACCTGCTCCGCGGCGACCGCCGCCTCGCGCATCGCAGCGCGCACCGAGGCGACGCAGGCCGCCCAGATGTCGTCGGACGATTGCTCGACGATATCGCCGGGCTCGTGCCAGACCCGGATCGGATGCCGGGCCGAGCCCAACAGCTTTCCTGCCTCGTCGAATACGCCCGCGCGGGCGCTGGTGCTCCCGACGTCCACCCCGATATAGGCCTGCCGCATCGCCGCTCTATCTTTGCTTGAGCATGTTGTCCCGCGACACTACCAGCAAGTGTAGCCGCCATCGACCAAAACGATGCTTCCGGTCATCAGGCTCGCCGCCTCGGAGGCGAGGAACAGCACGACGGAGGCGATCTCGTCGACCTGCCCCATCCGGGCCATCGGAGTTCCGCCGATCCAGGCGTCATACATCCGTGGGCTGTTCTTGACGAAAGCATTCAGCGGGGTCTCGATATAGGTCGGCGCCACCGCGTTGACGCGAACGCCGCGCGCGCCCCATTCGGCCGCCAGCGATTTGGTCAGATGGTGCACCGCCGCCTTGGAGGCGTTGTAGAAGCACTGCTCCTGCGGCTTGTTGACGATGAAGCCGGACATCGAGCCGACATTGACGATGGTGCCCGACTTCGCCTTCAGCATGTGATTGCCGAACGCGCGGCAGCACCAGAAGGTACCGTTCAGATTGACGTCGATGACATTGAGCCAATGCTCGTCGGTCACCGTCTCCGCCGGAGTCTCGCTGCGCGCGATGCCGGCATTGTTGACCAGGATGTCGACCTTGCCGTACTTGCGCACCAGCTCGTCGGCGACCGCGGAGACGCGGCCGGAATCGGTGACGTCCATCAGCGCGATATCGGCGTCGAAGCCCTTGGCCTTCAGCTCCGCTTGCGCGTCGTGGGCCGCCTTGGCATCGCGGTCACCGATGATGACCTTGGCGCCGGCCTCGGCCAGCGCTTCGGCGCAGGCGAGCCCGATGCCCTGACCTGCGCCGGTGATGATGGCGGTCTTGCCGCCGAGCTTGAACTTCTCCAGATACATTTTCTTCTTCCTTACGCGTGGATCGATTTGCCGCTGTCATCGAAACGGTGGATGCGCGCCGGATCCGGGATCAGGGACACCTTGTCGCCGGGATGCAGGTCGAGCTCGCCGATATAGCGCGCGGTCAGCGTCCCGAGTTGCCCCGCATCGACGTAAAGGAAGGTGTCGCTGCCGAGATGTTCGGCAACCGCGACCGTGCCGTGCCAGCCGCCCTGCCCGTCGCGCTCGACCTTCAGATGTTCGGGCCGCACGCCGATGGTCGTCGCGCCCTGCTGCCTGGCCAGTTCGCCAGTGACGAAATTCATCTTCGGCGAGCCGATGAAGCCGGCGACGAACAGATTGTTCGGCTTCTCGTACAGTTCGAGCGGCGAACCATATTGCTCGATCTTGCCGCCGTTCAGCACCACGATCTTGTCGGCCATCGTCATCGCCTCGACCTGGTCGTGGGTGACGTAGATCGCCGTGGTGCCGAGCTGCTTCTGCAAACGCGTTACTTCGAGCCGCATCTGCACCCGCAGCGCGGCATCGAGATTCGACAGCGGCTCATCGAACAGGAACGCCTTCGGCTCGCGCACGATGGCGCGCCCGATCGCGACCCGCTGGCGCTGGCCGCCCGACAGCTCGCGCGGCTTGCGGTCGAGATAGGGCGTGAGGTTGAGCGTGGCCGCGGCGGCCTCGACCTTGCGGTTGATCTCGTCCTTGGCGATGCCGGCCATCTTCAGGCCGAAGGCGATGTTGCCGCGCACGCTCATATGCGGATAGAGCGCATAGGACTGGAACACCATCGACAGCCCGCGCTTCGCCGGCGGCACGTCGACCACGTTGCGGCCGTCGATCAGGATGGCGCCGCCGGTGACGTCCTCCAGCCCCGCGATCAGCCGCAGCAGCGTGGTCTTGCCGCAGCCGGACGGACCGACGAACACGACGAAGGAGCCGTCGGCGATGTCGAGGTCGGCACCCTTGATGATGTGGACCGGCCCGAACGATTTTTGCACACCCTGCAGCGTAATCTGACCCATGGCAAAAGCCTCCTACTTGACCGCGCCGAAGGTCAGGCCGCGGACGAGCTGCCGCTGACTGAACCAGCCGAGCACGAGAATGGGCGCGATCGCGAGCGTCGACGCCGCCGACAATTTCGCCCAGAACAAGCCTTCCGGGCTGGAATAGGATGCGATGAACACGGTGAGCGGCGCTGCCTCCAGCGTCGACAGATTGAGCGTCCAGAACGCCTCGTTCCACGCCAGGATCAGGTTGAGCAGCAAGGTCGAGGCGAGCCCCGGCACCGCCATCGGCGTCAGCACATAGATCAGCTCGCGGCCGATCGTGGCGCCGTCCATCCGCGCGGCTTCAAGGATGTCCTTCGGGATCTCCTTGAAATAGGTGAACAGCATCCAGACCACGATCGGCAGGTTGCCGAGGCACAGGATGAAGACCAGTCCGGTTCTCGTATCGAGCAGGCCGACGGTCCGGAAGATCAGATAGATCGGCACCAGCACGCCGACCGGCGGCATCATCTTGGTGGAGAGCATCCAGAGCAGGATGTCCTTGGTCCGCTTGGTCGGCGAGAACGCCATCGACCACGCCGCCGGGATCGCGATCAGCATCGCGATCAGGGTCGATCCGCCTGCGATGATGATCGAGTTGAGCGCGTGGTGGAAATAGTCGCTGCGCTCCTGCACCGTGACGTAGTTCTCGGTGGTCCAGTGGAAGAACAGGAACGAGGGCGGGATCGCGAACGCCTCGAGCTCGGTCTTGAAGCTCGCCAGCACCATCCAGAGGATCGGGAAGAAGATCAGGAAGCCGACCAGCCAGGCCGCCACCGTCGAGATCACCTTGCGCCGTGTCGTGACCATGCGCGCCATGACGTTACGCCTCCAGATTGCGGCCGACGATGCGGACGAGGAAGAACGCGACGATGTTGGCGAGCACCACCGCGACCAGGCCGCCCGCCGAGGCGCTGCCGACGTCGTACTGGATCAGCGCCTGCGAATAGATCAGGAAGGCGATGTTGGTGGTTTGCAGGCCTGGGCCGCCGCCGGTGGTGACGAAGATTTCGGCGAACACCGTGAGCAGGAAGATGGTCTCGATCAGGATCACCACCGTGATCGGGCGCGCCAGATGCGGCAGCGTGATGTAGATGAAGGTCGAGATCGCGCTCGCGCCGTCCATCTCGGCCGCCTCCTTCTGCTCCTCGTCGAGCGATTGCAGCGCGGTCAAGAGGATCAGGGTCGCGAATGGCAGCCATTGCCAGGAGATGATCAGGATCACCGAGAACAGCGGCGCATCGTTGAACCAGTCGATCGCCGGCAGCCCGAACAGATGCGCGATCCAGGCGAACAGGCCCGACACCGGATGCATCAGCAGGTTCTTCCAGACCAGCGCGCTCACCGTCGGCATCACGAAGAACGGCGCGATCACCATCAACCGGACGATCGACAGCCCGACCACCTGCTGGTCGAGCAACAGCGCCAGCGGCACGCCGAGGATGATCGTGATCGCGAGCACCGAGCCGACCAGCACCAGCGTGTTCTGCAACGAGGCGAGGAACGCCGGATCGGTGAGGAAGTAGCGGAAGTTCTCCAGGCCGACGAAGGATTCGGAGCCGGGATCGAGCAGATTGTAGTGCAGGGTCGCGAAGTAGATCGTGAGCGCCAGCGGCACGATCATCCAGATGAACAGCAGCGCCACCGCAGGCGTGAGCAGTGTGCGTGCAAGCAGTTGGGTCTGCTGGGTCGCCATCCCCGTCTCCATGCCTGAAAGGAGCGGCCATCCCGTTGCGGGACAGGATGGCCGCAAGTAACCCAGCTCGGGAGGTCTTGAGCTGGTCGGAGGGCCGCGACGCCGATCAGATCGCGTCGTGGCTAGCTGTTTGCGCTACTTGATGTAGCCCGCCCGCTTCATTTCGCGTTCGGTCGAGGATTGGGCCGCGGCGAGCGCTGCGTCGACGGTGCTCGAGCCCGACAGCGCGGCCGAGAATTGCTGGCCGACCGCGGTGCCGATGCCCTGGAATTCAGGAATCGCCGCGTATTGCACGCCGACATACGGCACCGGCTTCACGGTCGGGTGGCTCGGATCAGCCGCATCGATCGAGGCCAGCGTCATCTTGGCGAACGGCGCCGCCTTCAGATATTCGGGGTTCTGGTACAGCGAGGTCCGCGTTCCCGGAGGCACGTTGGACCAGCCGTCCTTGGAAGCGACCAGCTTGGTGTAGTCCTTGCTGGTCGCCCAGGCGATGAACTTCTCGGCCGCATCGACCTTCTTCGAGCCGGCGGGGATCGCGAGACTCCACGCCCACAGCCAGTTGGCGTTCTTGCCGAGGCCGGTGTTCGGCGCCAGCGCAAAGCCGACACGACCAGCGACCGTGGACTGCGCCGGGTTGGTCACGAAGGAGGCCGCCACGGTGGCGTCGATCCACATCGCGCATTTGCCGGCGTTGAACAAAGCGAGGTTCTCGTTGAAGCCGTTCGAGGAGGCGCCGGGAGGGCCGGCCTGCTTCATCAGGTCGACATAGGTCGTCAGCGTCTTCTTCCATTCCGGCGAGTTGAACTGCGGCTCCCACTTTTCGTCGAACCAGCGCGCGCCGAACGAATTGGCCATCGCGGTCAGGAACGCCATGTTCTCGCCCCAGCCGGCCTTGCCGCGCAGGCAGATGCCGTAGACGCCGGCCGATTTGTCGGTGAGCTTCTTCGCCGCGTCGACCACGAAGTCCCAGGTCGGACTGTCCGGCATTTTCAGGCCGGCCTTGTCGAACAGGTCGGTGCGGTACATCACCATCGAGCTCTCGCCATAGAACGGCGCGGCGTAGAGCTTGCCGTCGACCGAGACCGCGTCGCGGATCTTGGGCAGCAGGTCGTTGACGTCATAGTCGGCGCCGAGCTTGTCGAGCGGCACCAGCCAGTTCTTCTTGGCCCAGATCGGCACCTCATAGGTGCCGATGGTCAGCACGTCGAACTGGCCGCCCTTGGTGGCGATGTCGGTGGTGACGCGCTGGCGCAGCACGTTCTCCTCGAGCGTCACCCATTTCACGGTGATGTCGGGATTCTTCGCGGTGAATTCGCTGGTCAGCCCCTGCATGCGGATCATGTCGCCATTGTTGACGGTCGCCACCGTCAGCGTGGTCTGGGCGATCGAGGGGGCAGAGATCAAAAGCGTAGCCGCGCCCGCAACGGCGCAAAGGACGTTTTTCAAGGTGACCTCCCTATGTCACGTTGAGCATATGCCCACGTGTTGAGCGTATGTTCATCCTGTCGTTGGAATTTGTCAAGCGCGCGGCTGCACCGTCCCGCGCGATTGCGGGTTCCATTGCACGCTGGAAGGGTGGTTCCTGAAGGGGGAGAGCGCCGCCTAGCGATCCAGCACCGCGCGCGCGGTTGCCTCGTCGGTGATGAGGCCGTTGATCACCCGGCCCGCCAGTGCCGCCTTGATCGCTGATACCTTGGCGGCGCCGACTGCGGCGGCGATCGTGGTTTGCTCGGCGGGAATCTGCGGCGGAATGCTGGTCAGTCGCTTGTTGGTGCCGCCCTTGATCAGGCGTCCCTTGGCGTCATAGGCCCAACCCGTCACTTCGCCGATCGCACCGAGCCGCATCATCTCCAGCAATTCTTCGCGGGTCACGAACCCATCGACATGGACCTGGGCCTTCTGGTCCATCTGGCCGATGCCGATCAGGCGCAAATCGGCCCTGGCGGCGACCGCCCTCACCCGCGCGATCGGATCGATGCGGACCATGCGGTTGCGCTCGTCCTCGCTCGACATCAGGAATGGCAGCGGCATCGGGTAGTGACGCGCACCGGTGCGGTCGGCGAGCCGGCCCACCGTGTCGTAGAAGCTCGCCGAGCCATCGGCGGAGATGTTGCCGACCAGCGAGACGATCTGGTGATCGGGCCGTTCGATCGGCGAGACCCGCTCGACCGCGGCGCGCACCGCGCGGCCGGTGCCGAGCGCCACGATGACCGGCGTCTCCGAGCGCAGCGTCGTCTCCAGCAGATTGGCGCTGCGTTCGGCGATTCCGGCATTCGACAGCGGCGCCGACGGATCGGACGGAACGACGTCGCAATGCACCAGATCGAACCGCGCCTTCAGCCGCGAGGCCAGCTCCATGCAGGCGGCAATGGGATGTTCGAGCCGGAAGGTGATCAGCCGCTCCGCCAGACACAGCGACACCAGGCGCTGCGCCGAGGCGCGCGACACCTGGAGCATCTTGGCAATCTCGTCCTGGGTGTGGCCCGCGATGAAATACAGCCAGCCGGCGCGCGCCGCGTCGTCGAGCCGGGACTTTTCATTGTCGGGCGCAACCATGATCCTGTGTCAGCCTTCCGTCCAGAAATCCGTCATCGCGGCGAAGATTCGATCCGCACCAGCCTGCCGCAGCAGAGCATTGCCGTCCGCCGACCGGTAGTGGGCGCCACCGACAAATCCCCACACTTTCATGCCCGCCGCCTTCGCGGCCGTCACCCCGCTGACGCTGTCCTCGATGACCAGCGCGTGGTGCGGCTCGGCTCCCATTGCGGCCGCGGCATGCAGAAACAAATCCGGCGCCGGCTTGCCATGCCTGACCATCTGCGAGGTGTAGAGATGCGGCCCGAAATGAGCCGCAAGCCCGGTCAGCTCCAGTGAGAACTTCACCCGCTCGATATCGCTGGAGGAGGCTACGCAGTGCGGCACACGCAATTGTTCGAGCACCGCGGCGACGCCGGCGATCGGCTGGAGCTGGGCGCGGAAGGTCTTTCGCACCTCGCGCGCCAGTTCGGGCAGAAAGGTCGCCGGCAACGGCGTGCCGGCCGCCTGGCAATAGTCGGTCAGCGCCGCCGAGCTACGCCCGAGGAACAGGGTCATCGCCCGCTCGGTGCTCATGTCGATGCCAACCCGGGTCATCGCCTCGGCGAGACAGCGGCAGCTCAATTCCTCGCTGTCGACGAGCACGCCGTCGCAGTCGAAGATGACCAGATCGGTCTCGGGCAGCCGCGGATCCATCCCGATATGAGATCATATGCTCAGTCTGTGAGCAATAGATCACATTTCCGGCGCAGAATGCCGCGCCTCAAATGGTCGCGGTGCACCATTGGGGATGCTGTGCGACAAGGCGAAATGCCGCATGACACACCTCTGATCGCGACCGTCGTCGCGGGCCTCGGACTTGCTTTTGTCTTCGGGACCATCGCCCAGCGCTTTCGGGTTCCGCCACTGGTCGGATATCTGCTCGCGGGCGTCGCCGTCGGTCCCTTCACACCCGGCTTCGTCGCCGACCAGGCGCTGGCCACCGAGCTCGCCGAGCTCGGTATCATCCTGCTGATGTTCGGCGTTGGCCTGCATTTCTCGCTGAACGACCTGTTGTCCGTGCGCAAGATCGCGGTGCCGGGCGCGGTCGCGCAGATCGCGGTCGCGACATTGATGGGGCTCGGCCTCGCGCTGTTGATGGGCTGGACCGTCGGCGCCGGCCTGGTGTTCGGTCTCGCCTTGTCGGTCGCAAGTACCGTCGTGCTGCTGCGCGCGCTGCAAGAGCGCCGCCTGATGGACACCGAGCGCGGCAAGATCGCGGTCGGCTGGCTGATCGTCGAAGACCTCGCCATGGTGCTCGCGCTGGTGCTGTTTCCGGCAGTGGCGAGCTTCCAGGGCGGCGGCGAAGGCGCCGCCCTCGCCTCCGATCCGCTGGCCACCCGCTTCGGCCTCGGCCTGACCGGCGTGCTGGTGCTGACGCTGATCAAGATCGCGGTGTTCATCGCGCTGATGCTGGTGGTCGGACGCCGGCTGATCCCCTGGGTGCTGCACTACATCGCGCACACCGGTTCGCGCGAGTTGTTCCGGCTGACGGTGCTCGCGATCGCACTCTGCATCGCATTCGGCGCGACCAAGCTGTTCGGGGTTTCGCTGGCGCTCGGCGCCTTCTTCGCCGGGATGATGCTGCGGGAATCGCCGCTCAGCCAGCGCGCCGCGCAGGAGACGCTGCCGCTGCGCGACGCCTTCGCGGTGCTGTTCTTCGTCTCGGTCGGCATGCTGTTCGATCCGCTCAGCGTGGTGCGCGAGCCCTGGCCGTTCGTCGCGACCTTGTTCGTCATCGTGGTCGGCAAATCGCTCGCCGCGCTCCTGATCGTCGTGCTGTTCCGTCATCCGATGGCGACTGCCCTGATGATCTCGGCGAGTCTCGCCCAGATCGGCGAATTCTCCTTCATCCTGGCCGAGCTCGGCGTCGCGCTGAACCTGCTGCCGAAGGCCGGCCGCGACCTGATCCTGGCGGGCGCGATCTTCTCGATCATGCTCAACCCGCTGGTGTTCGCGGTGGTCGACTGGTTGACGGCGCGGCTCGAGAAGCCGGAGACGGCCTCGCCGACTGCCGCAACCGCCGAACCGATCCCGACCACGGCGTTGCAGGATCACACCATCCTGGTCGGCTACGGCCGGGTCGGCAGCATCGTCGGCGATGCCTTGTACGAGCGCAACGCACCGTTCCTCGCGGTCGAAGCGTCCGACGACATGGTCGCAAAGCTCAAGCAGCGCGGCATCGAGGCCTTGATGGGCAACGCCGCGCGCGCCAGCGTGCTGCGCGCCACCAATCCGGCCGGCGCACGCTCGCTGGTCATCGCCATCCCGGAAGCGTTCGAGGCCGGACAGATCGTCGAGCAGGCGCGCGCCGCCAATGCCGACATCCAGATCATCGCGCGGGCGCATTCCGACGCGGAGGTCGATCATCTGAAGGGTCTCGGCGCCGACATCGTGATCATGGGCGAGCGTGAGATCGCCCGTGGTATGATCGAGGAGCTCGACCGCATGCATCCGACTGCCGCGCTGCAAAGCGCGCCGGCCGACAGGGAAGATTCAGCGGCATAACGCGACCGCGACCAATCGCCAAACGGGGTGAGGCGCGCCTCACGCGAGATGAATGGAGATCAGGACATGGCGTTCAAGAGCCCGCACGTTTCGCTGGTGTCGTTCTCGATCGAGATCGGCGTCGAAGGAACGACAAATGTCATGCAAATCGAAACCGACCTGCATCTGAACACGCGTCATCCGAACTATGATGCGGCCGCGGTTGAGCGGCTGGAGCGCGACGCGCAGGCCTACCTCGCGGGCAATGCCGGCCAGGTGGCCCGGATCCGGCTGGTCTCGACGCGCAGCGGCCAAACCTGACGGGGCGAGGCGCCAGGAATCAGGTGCCGAGAAACGCCGGCGCCAGATCTTCCTGCACGATGATGTTGGCCGCTTCCGTCGTCAGCTCGCTGCCGACCAGATCGAGATTCTTCGCGGCCTCGAACAGCATCGAGCGGACGTCATCCGGGGTCAGCACGCCCTTCGCGATCAGCTTGCGCACCAGCGCTTGCAGGATGAGAACGTCGATCTCGCCATGGGCCAGCGGCGTCGGCTTGTCCGTCATGATGGTCTCCCAGGGCTGAAGTTCGACTCAGGCGAGGCGGTTGTCTGAGCATGATCTCTTCGGAAAACCCGCCTTACACTTTTCCCGATCGTGCGCTAGTGCCTTTCCCGTTCCCGATGAAATCGGAACGGGGCTCTAGGTTCTTGTCTTGACGCGTTTTCTTCACGCGAACCGGTATCCACTTCGCTCGAAAACGCTCTAGCGCGGCGGCGACGCGATGTCCTTGTGCAGTTCCTCGAACGCGCGGCGCAGGCCATGCAGCTGATCGACCAGATGCAGGATGACGTCGATCCCCTCGTCGTTGACGCCGAAGTCGCCCTTCAAATCCCGGATCAGGTGCGCGCGCGCCACGTCGGTGTCCGAGAAGCTGACGTCGTGGGCGGTGTGCTCCGGCACCAGCCATTGCTGCTCGACCCAGAATTCCAGGGTCTGCACTTCCAGACCCGCATCAATGAGGAACTGCTGCTTGTTCATGACGCACCATCCTCGCGTGGATTGAATGCCTTGCGATCCCAGCTCGATACGAACGCCTCGAGTTCGGGATCGGGTCCCTTGGGCAGGACCACCTTGAGCTTGACGAACTCATCGCCATGGCCGCCGCCGACCCGGGGCGCGCCCTTGCCGCGCAACCGCATCGTCGTGCCGGTGTTCGAGCCCTTTGGAACCGTCATGGTGACCGCGCCGGTCGGCGTCGGAACGTTGACCTTGCCGCCGAGCACGGCCTCGGCCAACGAGATCGGCAGTTCCAGCGAAATGTCGTCGCCCTCACGGGTGAAGCGCGGATCGGGGCGGACCTCGACCTCGATCAGCGCATCGCCGGGACCGCCCTTGCCGCTGCCGGGCATGCCCTTGCCGCGCAGACGGATGATCTGTCCGTCAATGAGTCCCGGCGGGATCGTGACGTCGAGCGTGCCGCCGTCGGGCAGCGTCAGGCGCTTGCTCGCACCCGTGATCGATTCCGCGAAATCGATCGCAAGGCTGTAGTGCAAATCGCGGCCGCGCCGGTTCGCGCGCGCCTGCTCGCTGCGACGGAGCAGCTCGGCGAATGCGTCGTCCTGATCCATGTAGTCGGCATAGCCGGAATTGTCCGCGTAAGGGTGTCCCTGGTCCGCGGTGGCGAAATCCCGGTAGTAGCGATGCTGCGGCCGCTCGGCGCCGCTGGCGTCGATCTCGCCGGCATCGAAGCGCTTGCGCTTGTCGGCATCGCTGAGCAGATCGTTGGCGGCAGCGACTTCCTTGAACTTGTCCTCGGCCTCCTTGTCACCCGGGTTGAGATCCGGATGCAGCTTCTTCGCCAGCTTGCGATAGGCCTTCTGGATGTCGGCCGCAGACGCCGTCGGGGCAACGCCAAGGACCTCGTACGGATTTCTCACCACCTGCTCCGCAACACCGTGAATGCACTTGCAATCATGAGGGCGCAAAAGCCGGCGATTTGCAAGTGCGCAGGCTCATCGCCGGGAAACGGCGACGCTGAATGCGCGCAGCGCAACGACGAGCTAGGACGTATGCCCGGGATCCAGATAGTTCGGCATGTTCTTTTGCTGCTGCGGCGTCATCCTGGCAGGATCCGGTTTGCCCGGCACGCCCCGCGGTCCGAGCAGGGCCCGCTGCATATCGTCCTCGCTCAGGCGGGGCTTTCGATCGTCAAGCTGTCCGTCGCCACCGAGACTTTGTGCCACCACCGACCTCCTCTGATGATCGCTTGCGCGGAGGAAGACTACCGCGCTCCGCCGGAACAGGCCAGCGGAGCGCGGACGTCGCCTAGTGCTCCTGCCGCTTCTCCTCCGCGGGATGGCCCGCGGGCGCGGCGTGCGGCGCGGCCTGAACGCGTGGCTCTGGCCGCGCTGCCGGCTGCGGATGCGGCTCAGGGCGCGCCATCGTCTCCGGCCGAGGTTCCGGCCGCGCTACCTGTTCCGGCCGCGCGACGGGCTTCGCAGCGGGCTCGGGCCGCGGCTCTTCCCTGCGCACTTCTTCAGGCCGCTTCTCCTGCACGGCAGGCCGCGCGACCTCCGGTGCAGGGCGCGGCTCGGCGGCGGGCGCCGCGCGCTTCTCTTCGACCGCGGGTCTGTTGGCCTCGGCCGGCGGATGCGCCACAACACCCTTCTCGGGAGCCGGAAGCGCATGGGACCCGGCAGGCGCCGGTGCACCGGGGTGCGGTTCAACCCTCGTCTCCGGAGTGGTGGTTGCACGTCTCTCCTCGGCCGCGGGCTTGTTCTGCTCAGCGGGCGGAATCTCCTTGCCCGGGACCGGGAGCGCGTGGGACTCAGCTGGCGCCGGCGCACCCGCCGGATGTCCCGGCTCCCCGGCTGCCGGCCTTGCGGCCGTGGCAGGCACCGCCTCACCGGCCGGCCGCGCACGAACCACGCCCGGTCCCTTCAACTCGCCGGGACGCGCCGTCGCGGCAACGGCGGGCACGCCGTTGTTGGCGCGCTTGAACAGGTTCGGATCCTGGCTTGCGGTCTCGACCTGCTTGCGTTGCAACGGTGTCGGCGCGAAATGCTGTTCGTTGGCGACCGCGCGCTCGGCAGGCGTGGGCCGCACCTCGATGCCGCCGCGGCCGCCATTGTAGCTGACGTTGTTGATGGTGGTCTGATTGATCGTGACGTTCTTCTCGTAGACGTTGGTGATCTGCGCGCCCTGCAGATTGTTCACGGTGCGATTGTAGAAGAAGTTGCCGTGATCCCAGCGGCCGCCCTCATAGCCCGAACCGCCGTAGCCGAAGCCGTAATTGATGCCGCCGTAGAAGCCGACGCGCTCGCCCCAATAACCCTGGTGGTAGATGAAGCCGCCGCCGAACGCGCCCCAGTAACCCGGGGTCCACAGCAACCCGACCCGCGGCGGCTGCACCCAGGTGCCCGGCACCCAATAGTAATCGCCGCGATCCTCGTCCCATGACCAATTGCCCGGCGACCACATGTAGCCCGGCCCGGGAACCGGCGGCTGATCGTAAGTCGGCAATGGCGGCGGCGCCGTGTCGACGGCAGAGACCGGCGCGCATGCCGCGTCCTGCGCGCTTGCTGGTACGGCCGTCGCAGTGAGCAGCGCCGTGGCAATCGCTGCGCACGACACGGTCGAAAGGAGACGAGTGATCATTGGGAGCCTCTTCGATGAGCACGTTCAACGTGAGAGCCGGAACAAAAGTTCCGTGCATCGGCAATGCACCGACACACTTCACCGCTAGCGCCTTGACCTTACACCAGCCTGAAATGCATCGACGCGAACGGAAACGCATTTTCGTGGCTATTCATCGGCGGTTCAGGGTGAATCGTGTCGTGACACGACATGATTCAGCGGAACATCGCGCCGTCGCGCGCGCATCACGAGCGCGCCGCGTCGCGAGCGAGGGGATCATTTCCGAAAACGCGAATCCGGTCCTCGCTGTCGCAGAATTGTAACGATCCGGACTCGCCGAATTGCGCACCGCCCGGATGACTGCGATCAGCGCCGTCGGCGTGATTGGTGCATCCGCCATACCAGCGCAGCCGTAGCAGTGCCGCCGGATGAGTGCCAACGACAGCGCGCGGCGATTGACACACCCTTGAAACGACCACACGATGCACGCAACGGCAGTGTCAGGGGCGCGGTTTGCCACCGGCGCAAATGCACCGGGCTGCCGCATGATGGATGTCATCGTTCCGCCATCTGTCGCCGGCGGCAATGCATGGCATGATCTGAGTTCGACGAGCCTGCGCTGCCCGAGGTGCCACGATGAACATTGAAAAATATACCGATCGCGTTCGCGGCTTCATTCAGTCGGCACAGTCGCTGGCGATGCGCGAGGGGCACCAGCAATTCTCGACGCTGCACATCCTGAAAGTGCTGCTCGACGACCCCGAAGGCCTCGCGGCCGGCCTGATCGACCGCGCCGGCGGCAACTCGCGCGCGATCCTCAAGGCGACCGAAGACGCGCTGGCCAAGGTTCCGAAGGTCAGCGGCGCCGGCTCCGGACAAATCTACCTGGCGCCCGAGACGGCGCGCGCTTTCGCCGCAGCGGAACAGGCCGCCGACAAGGCCGGCGACAGTTTCGTCTCCGTCGAACGCCTGCTGCAAGCGCTCGCGGCCGACAAGGACAGCGACGCCGGCAAGCTGCTCGCCAAGGGCGGCGTCAATCCGCAGAATCTGAATGCGGCCATCAACGCACTGCGCCAGGGCCGCACCGCCGACAGCGCCTCGGCCGAGAACGCTTATGACGCGCTGAAGAAATACGCCCGCGACCTGACCCAGGCGGCGCGCGACGGCAAGCTCGATCCGGTGATCGGCCGCGACGAGGAGATCCGTCGCACCATCCAGGTGCTGTCGCGCCGCACCAAGAACAATCCCGTGCTGATCGGCGAGCCCGGCGTCGGCAAGACCGCGATCGTCGAAGGCCTGGCGCTGCGCATCGTCAATGGCGACGTGCCGGAGAGCCTGCACGACAAGGCGCTGCTCGCGCTCGATCTCGGCGCGCTGATCGCGGGCGCAAAGTATCGCGGCGAGTTCGAGGAGCGGCTCAAGGCGGTGCTGCAAGAGGTGACCTCGGCCGAGGGCGGCATCATCCTGTTCATCGACGAGATGCACACGCTGATCGGCGCCGGCAAGGGCGACGGCGCGATGGACGCATCGAACCTGCTGAAGCCCGCGCTAGCGCGCGGCGAGCTGCATTGCATCGGCGCCACCACGCTCGACGAATACCGCAAGCATGTCGAGAAGGACGCGGCGCTGGCCCGGCGTTTCCAGCCGGTGTTCGTCTCCGAGCCGACGGTCGAGGACACCATCTCGATCCTGCGCGGCCTGAAGGACAAATACGAGCAGCATCACGGCGTGCGGATCGCGGATTCGGCGCTGGTCGCCGCCGCCACGCTGTCGAACCGCTACATCACCGACCGCTTCCTGCCCGACAAGGCGATCGACCTGATGGACGAGGCGGCGGCGCGGCTGAAGATGCAGGTCGATTCCAAGCCGGAAGAACTCGACTCGCTCGACCGCGAGATCATCCGGCTCAAGATCGAGCAGGAGGCGCTGAAGAAGGAGACCGATATGGGCTCCAGGAGCCGCCTGCAAACGCTCGAGAAGGATCTGGTCGATCTCGAGAAGAAATCGGCGGACATGACCTCGAAATGGCGCTCGGAGAAGAGCAAGCTCTCCGACGCGCAGAAGATGAAGGGCGAACTCGAACAGCTACGCACCGAGCTCGCCAACGCGCAGCGCAAGGGCGAATTCCAGAAGGCCGGCGAGCTGGCCTATGGCCGCATCCCAGAGCTCGAGAAGAAGCTCGCCGCCGTCGAGGCCAGCGAGACCTCGTCCGCCAGCGAGACCGTGACCGCGGACAATATCGCGGCCGTGGTATCGCGCTGGACCGGCGTTCCCGTCGACAAGATGCTGGAAGGCGAGAAGGACAAGCTGCTGCGCATGGAGGAGATGCTCGGCAAGCGCGTCGTCGGCCAGGCCGAGGCGGTGCGCGCGGTGTCGACCGCGGTGCGCCGCGCCCGCGCCGGTTTGCAGGACCCGAACCGGCCGATCGGCTCGTTCATGTTCTTGGGGCCGACAGGTGTCGGCAAGACCGAGCTCGCAAAAGCACTCGCCGAATATCTGTTCGACGACGAGACCGCGATGATCCGCCTCGACATGTCCGAATACATGGAGAAGCACTCGGTGTCGCGGCTGATCGGCGCGCCTCCCGGCTATGTCGGTTATGACGAAGGCGGCGCGCTGACGGAGGCGATCCGGCGGCGGCCCTACCAGGTCGTGCTGTTCGACGAGATCGAGAAGGCGCATCCGGACGTGTTCAACGTGCTGTTGCAGGTGCTCGACGACGGGCGCCTGACCGACGGCCAGGGCCGCACCGTCGATTTCCGCAACACGCTGATCATCATGACCTCGAACATCGGCGCCGAATATCTCGTCAACCAGCCGGAAGGCCAGAGCACCAGCGCGGTGCGCGATCAGGTGATGAACATGGTGCGGGCGCACTTCCGCCCCGAATTCCTCAACCGGATCGACGAGATCATCCTGTTCCACCGATTGCAGAAGAGCGACATGGGCCGCATCGTCGAGATCCAGTTCGCGCGGCTGCGCAGGCTGCTCGAGGATCGCAAGATCGAGCTCGAGCTCGACCCGAAGGCGCGCGATTGGCTGGCCGAGAAGGGCTGGGATCCGGCTTACGGCGCCCGTCCGCTGAAGCGGGTGATCCAGCGCAGCGTCCAGGATCCGCTCGCGGAGATGATCCTCGCCGGCGACGTGCGCGACGGCTCGGAGGTGAAACTCTCCGCGACCAAGGCCGGCCTCACCTTCAACGGCAAGAAGCCTGCGAACTCGGCGGCCGACGAATTCGAACCGGTGTGAGACGAGACGCGCACCGCCAGCGACGCGCGCTGTCATCGCCGCGTCGTCCGGGCGCATCATATGCAAGCTGAACATTCAAGCCGAACTCAACCAGGGAGAGCGCCATGACGCAGCAGGGCATCAAGGACAACATGGAGGTCATCGGCGCCGATGGCGTGCATGTCGGCACCGTCGATCGCGTCGAAGGCAACCGCATCAAGCTCAAGAAGAGCGAGAGCGACGGCTTCCACAAGGGTCATCACCACTATATCGAGCTCGGCTTCGTTGCCGGCGTCGAGGGCTCCAAGGTGCGGCTGTCGGCCAATGCCGCCATCGCGGTGACCCTCGAGGAGGAGAAGTCCGGCAAGCCCGTTGGTCCGTCCGCGGAAGCCTAAAGCTGATCCGGAAAAGTGCGAAGCGGTTTTCCGGAAAGATCATGCGCAAACAGGAAGCCAAAGCGAGATGACGATTCAACCTCATCTCATCTCGCTTTGGCAATCCGGGCTCTTGTAAAGGCTCCGATGGCATGCTCCTCTCTCGGTATCCGGACGCCGATCTGGCGTTCGGCCCGCCTTTTTTGTCGTGGAAGTGCCGTTAGTTAAGGAGACCTGCGTGCCATCAGCCGTTCCGCAACCGGTCGCTGCGAAGCTGACGCGCGCGGCCATCTTCCTTGCGGTCACCATCAAGCCCAATCCGGAATTTGATACGGTGGTGCGGTCGCTCTGCGCCGATCTGGCCGCGCTGGTGCGCGCCGTCGGCTTCCGCGATCTCGAGGGCCGGCTGTCTTGCGTGATGGGAATAGGCTCCGATGCATGGGACCGCTTGTTCGGCGCGCCGAAGCCGCAAGGCCTGCATCCGTTCCGCGAGATCCACGGCGTCCACCACGCGGTCGCGACCCCGGGCGACCTGCTGTTTCACATCCGCGCCGTGCCGATGGACCTCTGCTTCGAGCTCGCGACCCAGATCATGTCGCGGCTCGGCGATGCCGTCGCCACCGCCGACGAGGTGCACGGCTTCAAATATTTCGACGAGCGCGACCTGCTCGGCTTCGTCGACGGCACCGAGAACCCCGAGGATCAGGCGGCGCTCGAGGCCACCATCATCGGCGACGAGGACGCGGCCTTCGCCGGCGGCAGCTATGTGATCGTGCAAAAATACCTGCACGACCTGACCAAGTGGAACGAGCTGCCGGTCGAGATGCAGGAGAAGATCATCGGCCGCACCAAACTGTCCGACATCGAGCTCGACGACGCGGTGAAGCCTAGCTATGCGCACAACGCGCTGACGACAATCGTCGAGAATGGCGAAGAGCTCGATATCGTCCGCGACAACATGCCGTTCGGCAATGTCAGCGAGGGCGAGTTCGGCACCTACTTCATCGGCTATGCGAAGTCCCCGCACCGGATCGAGCAGATGCTCGAGAACATGTTCGTCGGCAGGCCGCCCGGCAATTACGACCGCCTGCTCGACTTCAGCCGCGCCGTGACCGGCACGCTGTTCTTCATCCCGTCGGCGACCTTCCTCGAGGATGCCGCGAGCGCGGCACCCGCGGCCCCGCCCGCCGAGCCGTCGCTGGATGACGCCGGGGCCGACGACACACCCGCACCAAGACTGCCGCCGGCCGATGGCTCGCTCGGTATCGGCTCACTGAAAGGAGAGGCTGGACATGAATAATCTGCATCGGGGACTGGCTCCCATCTCTGAGGCGGCATGGGCCCAGATCGAAGAGGAAGCCACCCGCACGTTGAAGCGCCATCTGGCGGCGCGCCGTGTCGTCGACGTCGACGGCCCCAAAGGAACGGACTTCTCTGCGGTCGGCACCGGCCATCTTACGAAGATTCCAACCCCCGGCGACGGGGTCGAGGCGACGCAACGCGACGTCCGCGCGCTGGTCGAGCTGCGGGTGCCGTTCGAGCTCACGCGCCAGGCGATCGACGATGTCGAGCGCGGCTCGAATGATTCCGACTGGGATCCGCTGAAGGAAGCCGCGCGCAAGATCGCCTTCGCCGAGGATCGCGCGGTGTTCGACGGCTACACCGCCGCCGGCATACAAGGCATCCGCGAGGGCAGCAGCAATCCGGTGCTGACGCTGCCGTCGAGCATCAAGAACTATCCCAACGTGGTGGCGCAGGCGGTCAGCCAGTTGCGGCTCGCCGGCGTCAACGGACCCTACACGCTGCTGCTCGGCACCGAGCCCTATACCGCGATCGGCGGCGCGACCGACGACGGCTATCCGGTGTTGCAGCACATCCAGCGCCTGATCGACGGCAAGATCATCTGGGCGCCCGCGATCGAAGGCGGCGTCCTGCTGACCACCCGCGGCGGCGATTTCCAGCTCTCGATCGGCCAGGACCTGTCGATCGGCTATCTCAGCCACTCGGCGACCGCGGTCCAGCTCTATTTCCAGGAGACCATCACCTTCCTGATGCTGACCAGCGAAGCGTCGGTGGTGCTGGCGCCGGAGGCGAAGAAGAAACCGGCCTAGCCCCATCGGCGTTCACTCTTCCAGAAGCCTCGGGCCAGTCCGGAGGCTTCTGTTGATCATCGACGGAGAGGAGCACGCAATGCAGGACTACGATCTCTACATCAATCCGAACAAGGCGTCGGTCGGTCTCTATGTTCGCAAGGGCGCGGGCCTTCCCGACCTCGCCGATGCCAAGGACTGGGTGTTCGACGGCACCTCGGCGCAGGCCAATCTGCCGCCGCAGCTCGTGAAGGAGATCGACGCCAACGGCCACGCCTTCCGCGACATGGATTGAGCGCGGCTGTCGACGCCAGGAGCCAGTTCCGTTTCGACTGAATCGGAACGGGCACTGGATCCTTGGTTCGAAAGGCCCTAGGTCTCGCCGACCTTCACCGGCGCGGTCTCCGGCATCAGGCTCATCGCGACGATGCCGACCGCGGCCGCGAGCAGCAGGTACCAGGACGGCGCCAGCGGATCT
This sequence comes from Bradyrhizobium sp. UBA2491, assembly GCF_002341725.1. Lineage (NCBI taxonomy): Bacteria > Pseudomonadati > Pseudomonadota > Alphaproteobacteria > Hyphomicrobiales > Nitrobacteraceae > Bradyrhizobium > Bradyrhizobium sp. UBA2491. The sequence continues at coordinate 43,996 of NZ_DDOP01000092.1, read as the reverse complement.
CCCGTCACGTGCAGCAACCACGTGACCACGAGCTGCGCGGTGCCGCCGAACGTCGCGATCGCGACCGCGTAGATCGTGGCGAACACGCCGCCGCGGATGTTCTGCGGCAGTGCCTCGGTGAAGGCGGCGTAGAATGCCGTGAACGGCAGCGATCCGATGAACGACAGGATGCCGAAGCCGAACAGCAGCGACCAGGCACCGGGCTCACGGACGATCCACAGGAAGGCCGGATAGGTCAGCACCAGCACGACGAGCTGCGGCCAGATCATGACCGGCTTGCGCCCCAGCCGGTCGGCGAGCCAGCCGCCCAGCACCGCGCCGATGATCTGAAGTCCGTTGCTCACCAGCGATACGGTGAAGGCGAGCGACGACGGCACGTGCAGCGTATTCTTGGCGTAGGTCGTCATGTACTGGGTCACATAGGTCGAGATCGTGCCGCTCGCCAGAATCATCAACGCCAGCACGATCACGCGGAAATGCCGGCGCGCCAGCTTGATGTGGTTCGAGCCCTCTATGTTGGCAGCCGCACGCGCATCATGAGGAACCGTTTCCGGCAGCGTGCGGCGCATCCAGATGCCGAACGGCAGGCAGACGGCGCCGAGCAGGAATGCGACGCGCCAGCCGTAGGCTTGCAGCATGTCGGGCGCCATCGTGCTGCTCAGGATGACACCGACCAGCGCGCCGACCGTCGCCGCGACCTCCTGGCTCGCAGGCTGCCATGCCACCACCAGGCCGCGATTCCTGGGTGCCGCGATCTCGACGAGATAGGCCGTGGTCGGTCCGACCTCACCGCCGAGCGCAAATCCCTGCACCATCCGCGCCAGGATCACGACGATCGGAGCCGCGATGCCGATGGCGGCGTAGGACGGCGTCAGCGCGATGGTCAGGATCGCGCCTCCCATCAGGGCGAAACTCAGCAGCATTGCCGGTCGCCGACCGACGCGGTCGGAGAAGATGCCGAGCACGACGCCGCCGATCGGCCGGGTCAGGAAGCCGGCGCCGAAGGTCGCAAGCGACAGCATCAGGCTGCCGTACTCGCTTTGCGCGGGGAAGAAGGTGTGCCCGATCTCGGTCGCAAAGAAGCTGTAGGTGATGAAGTCGTAGAACTCCAGCATGTTGCCGATGGTCGCGGCAAACGCTGCGCGCTTGACATCGAATCCCCTGCTCGCAATGTCCGACAACGCTCTCGGTTCCTTGTCTGGTTGTTCGGTGCGAGTATTATTCCTTCGATCATGTTAGGCAAGGCATGACGCCCAGCGCGCACCGCATGTGAAGCAAGCGACGAGGACAGATCCGATGCCGGCCGACAAACTCTTCATCAATGCCAGGCTTGGCGACGGCATGCGCCGCGACATGCTGGTTCGTGACGGCCGTATCGCCGCGATCGAAGCCGCAGGCGAGCGTCCGGCGGGGACCGAGACCGTCGATCTCGGCGACGCGCTTGTCGTGCCTGGATTCGTCGAGGGCCACATCCATCTCGACACCAGCTTCTACGGCGACACCTGGCGGCCGCATCGTCCCTGCACCAATGGCTTCGACGTCCATGAGCGGGTTGCGTTCCAGGCCGAGAACATGGCAGCGGCCGCGCCGATGGACGTGCGGGCGCGCAACCAGCTCGACCTCTGCATCGGACATGGCACGACGCAGATGCGCAGTCACGTCATGGTCGATGGCTCGGTGGGCCTGAAGTCGCTCGAGACCATCCTCAAGGTGCGCGACGAATATCGGCAGCTGATCGACATCCAGCTCGTGGCATTCCCCCAGAGCGGAATTCTCAGCAACCCCGGCACGCCGCAATTGCTCGACGAGGCGATCAGGCTCGGCGCCAATGCGGTCGGCGGGCTCGACCCGGCGAGCTTCGATCGCGACGTCGAGGGCCATCTCGACGTGGTGTTCGGCGTCGCGCAGAAGCACGGCGTCGATGTCGACATCCATCTCCATGACGGCGGCATGCTCGGTGCCTTCGAGGTCGAGCAGATCGCGGCGCGAACGCGCGCGTTCGGCATGGAAGGGCGCGTCGCCGTCAGCCACGCCTACGGGCTCGGCGACATCCCTGCCGATGCGCTGAAGAAGACCGCCGACATCCTGGCGCGTTCGGGCGTCTCGATCATGACCAACGCGCCGGGCAGCCGGCCCTTTCCGCCGGTCGCCACGCTCAGGAAGGCCGGCGTCACGGTGTTCAGCGGCAACGACAACATCCGCGACTCCTGGTGGCCTTATGGCGACGGCGACATGCTGGGCCGCGCGATGATGATCGGATACCGCTCCGGCTTCTACACCGATGAAGAGCTCGCGATCGCCTTCGATATGATCACGACGGCCGGCGCCAAGGCGCTGCGGCTCGAGGGCTACGGCCTGCATGTGGGAGCCAAGGCCGATTTCGTGACCCTGAACGCCGCACATATCCAGGAGGCCGTGGTTGCGCGGCCTTCCGGGCGTTCGGTCTACAAGGGCGGGGTGCTGACGGCGCGGGACAATCGCGTCAACAGGCCGACAGGGCCATCCTGAACTCGCCGCCGCGCCGCGGTTAGTCCCTGCCGGACGACCGGCTCCGGTTGAACAGCAGATAGAGCGCGTGCGGATTGGTGGTCAGGTAGCGCCAGAACAGCCGGCGCGGCTCGAGCCAGAGACGCCAGGCCCATTCGAGCCCAACGATCTGCATCCATCTCGGCGCGCGCGGCCGCGAGCCGGACAGGAAGTTGAACAGTCCGCCCGAGGTCTTGATGACGCCGACATTGGACAGCAGCGGCATGAATTCGTCGACGAAGGCCTGCTCGTAGGGCACACCGAGCGCGACCCAGAGGAAATCCGGCGCCAGGGCATTGATCTCGTCCACCTTGGCCCGCAGCGCGTCGCCGCGCAGATAACCGTGCGAATGGCCGACGATCTTCAACGCCGGATACGCCCGGCGGACATTGGCGATTGCCGCCTTGTTCTCGGCCTCGTTGGCGCCGAACAGATAGAAGGTCAGCCCGAGCGCTTCCGCCTTGCGCGCGACGTCATGGAACAAGTCGGTGGTCGCCACCCGCTCGGGAAGCGGCTTCGACGACCGCAGCTTTGACACCATGACAAGCGGCTGCCCGTCGGCATTGATCAGATCCGCGGTGCGAAACAACCGATCGGTCATCGGCTCGGTCGAGCAGCGCGACAGCACCTCGCCATTGGCGGAGGTCAAATACAGAGGCCGGCTGACACGCCGGTTCGGGTACACCACCCCGACCATGAAGTCCGCGGTCTGTTGGCGATCGAGCACGGCGAGCCGCAGCCCTCCGACGGTTGCCCGGGGGACATCGGCGGTCGCCGCCCTGCCGGCAGGGTTGATGCGCCGTTCCGGCAGGCCGTTCGGCATCAACGATCCAGCTGGCACGTACGCCGAGACCGCCGGTTGCCCGCCACGCTGACTGTCGCAAATCCGGACAGGCGGAGCAGCTGTGCCCGAATTGAGACGCCGGGGCCATGCGCGATCGGCCTGCGAAGGCAAGATTGCGTCGGAAACGCGGGCGTTTTGGTCGTGACTCGGCATCTCAGTAGCGGCTCCAGGGCTAACAGGCCCTTGACTGCAATATCCGGTCCACGCCGCCCGCCGGACCTTGCAGGCGCGATTTGCCCATGCTGTAAAGGAATTGTTAAAGATCTGTAAAGGAATTGTTAAAGATGCCGACTGCCGCTGCGTGAGACGACAGAAGCAGCGAATTCCTGCCAGGGCGGGACGTTCCACCAGCAACAAGGCGCAAAGATCGATCTAGTACATTAATCCAAATCGTATTCCGACGATGCCGGTGGCGGCCGGCCTTTGCTATAAGAGGACCGCCGCTTTACCGGCGCTTTGAAATTGTTATTTTGCCTGGTCACACATGAATAAGAATGATGACGCGTTCGATGTCTGCATCGACGACGCATTCGACTTCTTATCCGAAGATTATGCGGAGCTGTTCGGGAGATCGGACGCCACCGCCTTTCAACATCCGCTGTGGCTGGACAGCCTGTATCGAAAACTCGCTCCCGCCGCGGCGGCAAAGCCGCTGATCGTGGTCGTTCGCGCCCGTGCAACCGGCGCGCTGGCGGCGGTGCTGCCGTTGCTGCGCGTGCGCCGCGGACCGATGCGCACGATCGAGTTCGCCGACCTTCGCGTGTCCGACTATCTATCGCCGGTCTGCGCCGCCACGACGTTCGCCGACCTGCTTCAGGACCGGCACGCCTGCGAGCGACTGCGACGGCTGCTACGGCCGTTCGATCTGCTGCGCATGCCCAAGCTGCTCGATGCCAGGATGCCGATCGAGAATCTGCTGGGGGCCCCTCACCGCAGCCTGATGGATACAAATGCCTATGCCACGGTCCTGGTCGCGCCGTTCGAGCAATGGCAGATCAGCGCCTTGGGCCGATCCTACCAGAAGGAGCTGGCAAAGAAGTGGCGCCAGATCCAGAAGAAGGGCGAGCTCGCCTTCTCATGTTGCGACGACAGCGTCTCGATCGGCGCGGCCATGGAGGTAATGAGGAAGTTTCGCGGCCCGCGGTTTCAGGCGCAGGGCGACGGCGACCTGTTGCAGCGCCAGGAGTACTTCGATTTCTATTCGGACGTGGCGCTTCGCGGCGTCGGCTCCTTTGTCCGGCTCTATGCCATGAAGATGGACGGCAATGTCATCGCCACCGCCCTTGGACTGGTCCACCGGGACAGCCTTCTCGTCGTCATGACGGCGTTCGACATCGAGGGATACAAGAGCCAGTCGATCGGCGCGCTGATGTTCGAACGGGTCGCGCAGGATTGCATCGAGCGCGGTGATCGGATTCTGGATTTCACCATCGGCGATGAACCCTACAAGAAGCATTTCGGGGGGCAGCCCACGCCGATGTCGAGCGTGACACAGGCCGGCAGCGCGGCCGGCGCCATAGCCCTGTTTGCGCTGAAGCAGGCGCCCTGGATCAAGCAGGCCGCCAAGCGCGTGACCGACTTCGGGCCGATCCGCACCTCGACCGGCGCGCACTGACGCGCGGAGACTGTTTGACCCGATCGTGTTGCGCTGGCAGCCGCGAAGGCAAGTAGCTGCTACCGGAGCGCGCCGCGAACGCGCATGACCCATCCCGGATGAATCCGGTCCACCCGATGCGTGATCATGCGGCGCAGGAAGTGCAGTCTGCGCCGCATGCTCCAGCGAGCATCGGTGTTCGAGGTCAGGGCCTGGCGAAAGCGCGCCAGTTGCAGCGAGTGCCGGTCCGCGGCAAGCTTGTCCCGATCGGAATAGAACTGCGCGATCTTCTCGATGCCCATGCCTTCGGTCTCGAGCCAGCGCGGCAGATACTCCGTGCAAAGACGCTCGACATCGACCAGCAGGCGGCTCACGCCGGTTCCCGCCGCCGGACAGTTGGTCTGAAACGCATCGCCGATCAACACGACGCCCGGCTGCAGATGCCCCTCGGTCACGGACAGATCCATGACCCAGTTCTTGACCTGGCCGACGATCTGGAAATCACCGAGATAGGGCTCGAGGCCCGGCATCAGGCGGAGCAGCGTTTGTCTGGTGTCGCGGCGCAGCTCGCGCATGATCGGATCGGTCGGATCGCGGAACATGAACAGGTTTGCTCGCATGCCGCCCGACATCGGAAACAGGCTGAGGTAATCCACCCCGTCGGCCGCCTCCTTGCCGTAGCAGGTCAGCGAGTCGAAACCGAACGGCGCGTTGTCGGGCCGCGCGATCGTGAAGCCGAACGTTACCGAATGTCGCGCGGCAATCATCTGCCGGCGCATGCCGAGATTGTGGCCAAGTGCGCTGGCCATGCCGGTCGCCAGGACGACCAGACGCGAGACGACGCGCGTCCCGGAAGCCAGCGTCAGCTGCTGACGATCCTCGCTGCAATGGACATCGGTCACCTGGTCGAGCAGGAAGCTCGACGCATCAGGCGTCAGGCCGCGCGCCAGGTCGACGAGGTTGGCATAGGAAATTCCATAGGACCGGCCGACACTGATATCGACCAGCCTGCCGCCCCTGATGTTGAGCGACCGGTCATACGACGATGCGACCGCCTTGACCTCGTCGATGAAGCCCAGGCGACGCAGGATATCGATCTGCCGTCCGGCAATCTTTTCGACGCGGAATTCATCCGGTGGAATCTGGCGCTTGTCGATCAGGAGGACCCGGTACCCGGCTCGGGCGAGGACAGCTCTGGCGAGCGAGCCTGCCAGACCGGCGCCGACGATGGCGACGTCCGTCTCGATGACCTCCGCCGCCCCAATCGCGGCCGGCATGGTCGTGGTTTCCTCGGCAATCATGATGTCCGCTCCGACGGCCAATGGCCGCACAACCGCAGTTTGCACCACAACTGCAATTTGCTTGCCGCGCCGCCGCCGGACCGAACGAACGCGATGAGTTCCATTATTGAGGTTAACGACAGCGCCCGGAGGGCGACCGGCAGCTCGCGGCATACGGCTTGCACAGAGAGCGGCCATGAAACCGATCGTTTGGAGGCCGCGCAGCGCGACGGCGGATCAATGCGCGGCTGCGGGGCGTCATCGCTTGCCGTTGGCACCCGGAAGCAGTGCAGCGGCGCTGTTGGACTGGACGCTGGAGCACCAGTCAAGCTGCGCCGTTTGGAGACAGCAAGACAGGCGACGTTCCAGAATGAAGCAACGCGACATGCTGGCAAGATTCACCGCGGCGTGGTGCCCGCAAGCCCGCCAGCAGGAACGGAATTTTAGCAACAGAACATTAACACTCCCGACTTCACGGATTGCTAGGGTCAGCTGCCCGATTGGATATTGAGACGCCTCAGGTGATTGCCTCTGTTCGCCGATTGTTACAGCGCGATGTCACGCGCGGCGTAGCCGGGACCATCCTGCTCAAGGTTGGCAGCGGCGGGCTGGCCTTCGCACTGTTCTCGCTGGCTGCGCGAACGATGACGGCCGACGCGTTCGGAGATTTTGCGACCTGGCTGTCCGTCGCACAGATCGCCGCGGTCGTGGGACTGGTCGGCCAGGAGCTGCTGCTCGTTCGCTTCCTCAATGAATACCAGGTGCGCGGCGAGAGCGACCTCACCAAGGGCGTCCTGCTGTCGAGCCTGAAGTACTCGGCGGTCGGCATGTTGATTTCGATCGTGGCGATCGCCGCGGTGGCCGTCATTCGCGGCGAATGGTGGCTGCTGGTCCTGTCGGTGTCGGCGTTCACGGCCGTCAATGCCGGACTGATGCTCGGCAGCCAGATCGCCCGCTCCCTGGTCAGCATTCTGATGGGTGAAGGCAATCGGGAATTCTTCTGGCGGGTCGCCGTCGTCCTGTTGCTGATCGTCGCACTGCTCGCTCACCGCCAGCTCACCCCTGCCGAACTATTCACCGCGATGACGGTCATGATGGCCCTCGGGCTGGTCGTCCAGATCGTGTCGATCGTAAGCGTGCTGCCGAACCTGCGCGCGGTCACGGCCCGGTTCGAGACGTCACGCTGGAACAGGAGTGCGTTCCGGTTCTGGCTCGCGTCGATCCTCGAAGCGGCAAACCAGTATTTCGACGTCATCCTGGTCTACTGGATGCTGGATCCGGCAACGGCAGGCGTCTATTTCGCGGCCTCGCGCCTGGCCAACATCTTCGCCATGCTTTCGGCGGCGCTCTACACGTTCGGTGCGCGCCGCCTGCCCTCGTTGTATTTCAGCAAGAACCACATCGAGCTCGAACATACGCTGAAGCTGATGGCCGAGGTGACCGCGCTCTGCGTGCTCAGCGGGCTCGTCATCGTCTGGCTCGGCGCCCCCTACCTGCTCGGCCTGTTCGGGCCGCACTTCGCCGCGCAGCAATGGGTGCTGATCGTGCTCGCGATCGGAACCGCGTTCCAGGCCGCGGGCGGACCGTCAGCCGCCGTTCTGCAACTGACCGGCCACGAGCGCGATTATGTTCCGGTCGTCGCCGCCAACGTGGCGCTGCGACTGGTCGGATTTGTCGTGCTGATCCCATGGCTCGGCGTGCTGGGTGCTGCGATCTCTGCCACCGCTTCGCTGATACTCGCGACCATCGCGCTCAATGTGCTGTGCCGCCGCCGGACCGGCGTCGACCCGTCAGTCCTGGTGCTGTCGCATCTCGCGTCATCGAAGGGCCGCCCCTATGCGGTCCGCGTCGCCGACGGCAACGACCAGGGCAGCTACTAGGGCGCGCCTTTTCCGCGCGCATCTGCGCGGCCTTCGCTCGAAACGCCCAGCACGCGCGTTCGCGGCGCGGACAGACCGGCCTCAGCTCGCCAGGCCCAGGGCTTCGTCCCGGGCTTCGCGAACACCGGCGTTGGCCGCCGCGCGATTGACGACAAGCGCGGTCGGCACCGAGCCGAACCCGGACAGATCGGCCCGCGCCTTGGCGATGGCGACCGAGTTGGCGGCGCCTTCACGAACCACCAGGATCACGAGATCGGCGTGGGCCGCCAGCGCCACCGCCTCAGACCGCATGGCAAGCGATGAGGCGTCAACGATGATCAGGCCGAAATCGGCGCGAATGTCATCAGGCGGATATGGAGGTGCCTTGCTGCTGGCCCCCAGCAGCTCGACGACCGACGGCAGATCGGCCCGGATCATTCCGGAGCCTTGCGCCGGCACCGCATCGATGCGTCCGGATTCCATCTCGATCAGGACGCAGAGCGTGCCGCTCTTGACCGCCGACCGGTTGAGCGACCGCGCGACGGTGCTGCCGCCCGCGCCGGCCTCGACCGACAGCAGCAGCGCCACCTTGCCGTGCGGTCCCGGAAGCTGCTCGATGTTCTCGATCAGCAATTGAAGATACGCGCTGAGATCTGGCTCGACCGCCGTGGCAATCGGCGTCTGCCACACGCTCCTGACGGCATCCGGCGACACCATGTTGGGAATGCGCGCCAGCACCGGCAACCCCGGCGGCAGCGCGGGTGGCGGCACCGGCGCCTCGGCGCGGCGAGGCACCGGGATCGTCCTGATCGGGACCTGGGTCAGACCAGGCATGGCGACAATCGCGGTCGACGACAGCAGCGAGACGATCGCAAGCGCGACGAGCAGCAGCGAAAGTGGCGGAAGCGTCGAGCGCAACGGCGGCGTCGCGGGCGATGCGATCTTGGTCTGCGAGCTTTGCAGGCCGCGCTGCTCGTCCGTCGTCTTGTAGCGTGAGAGGAACTGCTCGTAGATGTTCTTGTTGGCGTCGGCATCGCGCTGCAAGTCCTGCAACTTGACGAGCGACTGACCGTCGACCAGGATTTGCTGCTCGACCGCCTTCAACTGGTCTTCGAGAGCCTTCTGCTGATCGCGCTGCGCTTCGTATTCCGACTTCGCGGTATCGATGTTCTTCTTCCGCTCGATGTCGATCTGCCGATTGAGGTCGCTGAGCTGGCTGAGCGCCATCACGAGGTCGGGATGACGGTCGCCGAGCACCCCGCGCTTCTGCGCGATCTGGTCATTGAGCGCGGAGCGCTGGGCGCGCAGCGTGCTCAGCAGGTCCTGCTTGATCGGCCCGTCGACATTCGCCTTGAGGTCGCGCTGCGACTGCTCGTAACGGGCCTTGGCCTCCTCGCTGCGGGCGCGCGCCGCGGCGACCTGCTGCGTCAGATCGGTGACGCGCAATTGTTGCGTGGTTGCATCCTTGCCGGCATTGACGATCCGGTGCTCGAGCTTGAACCTGGCGACGGCATCTTCCGATGAGCGCAGCCGGTCGTTCAACGCCTTGAGCCGGCTCTTCAGCCAGTCGGCGGCTTCGTCGGTTGCCACGGTGCGGGTGCCGCGCTGGCTGGCGACGAACGCCTCGGCAACCGCGTTGGCGTAGTACGCTGCGCGTTGCGGATTGTTGGACGTGAAGGTGATGGCGATGACATAGGTCAATCCGCGCCGGGAGATATCGAGCCGCTTGCGGAACCGGTCGAGCAGGCGCGTGGCATCGGTCCCGCCTCCCGAGATGTCGTTGTCCTCGGCGACCTTGAGCTGATCCATCAGCGGCCCGAGGAAGCCGTCGGATTTGGCGATCTCGACATAGCTCTGCAATGCCGCGGCATCCTGCCCGATGCCCGGCAGCACATCCTGATCGGTCGTGACGCGCAATTCACGCGGGTCGACCACGACCAGAGCGGTGGCGGCGTAACGCGCCGGGATCAACATCAACACGATGACGCCGATCGCGAAGATGACTGCGGCAAGCATCAGGATGCGCTGGCCGTTCTCGCGAAGAAAGGCGATCACGCCTGGGACGCTCAGCACGCCCTTGGTGATGGCTGTGGAGGATTGGCCGGCCGGCACGCCGGCAGATTCCCACGACGCTGCGGGTTCCGTGGCTTCGGAACGTCTCGGGCCTGCGCGGCGACCGAACTTCATGGGCTTTGACTCAAATTCAACTGACGGCACAGTCCAGCGCCTGCGCCAACGTAAATATCTATGGTTAATCTGCGGTTACCCTTCTGTTGCGCCGCCGTAACCAATTAGTTAACGAGCAGGTTGTACCGTGTCGCCGAGACAACGGCTCCTGTCTGCCGGCAATGTTCGATCGCACTAAATGAGCAATAACCTCAATACGCGCCACACGGTGTACGAGCGCTCGTCGCGTGATAAGCACGCGCACAAAAATGAAGGAGGCGAATCCACTCCTTCAACGGGTGAGGAGTCCGTGCTCCATTACAGGCCAAGCACAGAATTGCGCGAGGCACCGACCGCATCGCGCGAGAGCAAGCCGAAGCTGCGCGTCGTCCTGGTGCAGACCCAGGCCGAGAATGCCGGCGCGCAGGAGATATCACGGCTGCTCGGCAGCGGACTTACCGCGCGCGGCTATGACGTCGCCAACCTGTTCTTCTTCCGCAAATCGGATTCCTTCGACGAGCCGCCCAACACGTTCTATTGCGCGCCGAGCCGCCCGGGAAACCCGCTGGCGTTGTTGCGGATGCTGCGGATGCTCGCCGGTCACCTCAGGACCATCCGGCCCGATGTCGTCCTGACCTTTCAGCACTTCGGCAATGTGATCGGCGGCGGCGTGTCGCGTCTCGTCTGCCGCGCTCCAGTCATCGCCAACCAGGTGTCCTCGGCGCTGTCGATGAGCCTGCCGGTGCGCGCCGCCGACATCGTCATGGGCTCGACCGGCTTCTTCCAGTGCATCACGCTGAATTCGCGGGACATGGAACGTGAATACGCCCGCTATCCCGCGCCCTATCGGGCGCGGATGAAGCACGTCCCGCACGGCTTCGACGACAAGTCGCACAGCCTGCCGAAAGACGTTGCGCGGCAACAATTCAAGCTGCCGACGGGGCGTACCCTGCTCGGCTGCGCGGCGCGGCTGCACCCGCACAAGCGGCTCGATGCCGCAATCCGCCTGCTGGCTGCCGACCCATCCTGGCACCTCGCGCTGGCTGGCCAGGGCGCCGACGAGGAACGGCTCAGGGCGTTGGCGAACGAGCTTGATGTCATGGACCGGCTCCATTTCATCGGCGAGATTCCGCCGCGCCAGATGGCCGACTTCCTGGCCTGCCTCGATGTGTTCGTATTCCCCACTCAGGCGGAAACCTTTGGCCTCGCCGCCGTCGAAGCCGCCAGCGCCGGCATTCCCTGCGTGGTCAACGATCTCCCCGTGCTGCGCGAGGTGCTGTCCTGCCAGGGGCAACCCGCGGCGGTGTTCGTCGACGCTGCCGACGAGGCCGAGTTCTCGGCCGCGGTGTCGAAAGTCCTGACAGATCATTCGTTGAGCGACCGGCTGCGGCAAAGCGCCGTGGGTCTCAAGTCGCGCTATTCATTGGATGCCATGATAGAGGAATACGTCCGCATTCTCGGCAATGCCGTGGGAGTGGACGCGCACTAGGAAGTTGGGCTGGACATGATTATCGAGTTTCGCTGCGATCGGGAGCAGGCGCGGCTCTGGATGTGCCGTGAGTCGCTACGCGTCAACGATCAGGATATTCCCGTTCAGATCGCCTGGACCACGACGCCGACGCCGCGACCCGCAGGCCTCGACATGCTGTTCGAACTCGAACGCATCGTCCTGCGCAAGGGCAAGACCGGCGGCGCCGACAGGCTGACACAGGTTCCGCAGCGGCCTCGCGCAGGTAACCCCGACGTGGTGGTCGACTTCACCGATGCGCAGCGCGATCCGAAGTGCTCGGCCAGACTGTATCTTCGTCCACGGTTCAACGGACATGCGGGAGAAGGCGCCGCGCTGGCGGCGGTGCTCGCCGGCGACCTGCCGGTGATCGAAATCGTCAATGAGCTCGACGGCGCGGTGATGGACCGCGGCCATCCTTCCGCGGAAATCGCGGCCGGCCTGAGCGGCGGGCTCGACGCGGTCATGGTCCGCACGCTGTCCATGTTGCCGCCAATCCTGTCAGGAGCGCCACGACTGGTGCCGCAGCTCGCTGCTCCGGTGAGCGACGGCACTGCACGAAATCCCGCGCCTTTTGTCTTGCACGGCCTGGCGACTTCGATCGCGAAGGAGATCTATCGGCTGTGCTGCTACGCGCCGCATTGGCACGTCGGCTGGCGCTACGCCGGGAATGCGGACGTCTGGCGCAGCGGCGACCTGTCCGGACCGACCTGGAACGTGCTCGGCGATCCCGGACATCGTTTCTATGCCGATCCCTTTCCGGTGAAGTGGCAGGGCAGAACGTTCGTCTTCTTCGAGGATCTCGACCATCGGGTCGGCAAGGGCATCATTTCCGCGATCGAATTCGACGGCAACGGCCCGGTCGGCAAGGCGTTGCCGGTGCTCGAAGAGCCCTGGCACCTGTCCTATCCGTTCCTGATCGAGGACAATGGCGAGCTTTGGATGATCCCGGAGAGCACCGCGCATCGCGACGTTCCGCTCTACAAATGCATCCGCTTTCCGGACAAGTGGGAGCGGCACTCGACGCTGCTTTCCGGGCTCGAACTGGCCGACGTGACCATCACGCGGCACAACGGCCTGCATTACATGTTCGGCGCCTGGCGCGACGGCACCGGCGGATACTCCGACACGCTGGCGATCTACCATGCCGACCGGCTGCTCGGGCCGTGGCAGCCGCATGCGAGCAATCCCGTCCTGCTGGATCGCGCGACGACGCGGCCGGCCGGAAACTTCGTCACCATCAATGGAAAACTGTGGCGACCGGTGCAGGATTGCAGCAACGGATACGGCGCGGCACTCGGACTTGCCGAAGTGCTCGAACTGTCGCCGACGACCTACAGGCAGGCCGTCCGCCACCTGCTCAAGCCCGGGCCGCTGTGGACCGGCCGCAAGCTGCACACGCTCAACCGCTGCGGCCAGCTCGAGGTGATCGACGGATCGCGGGTTCAACCGAAGACCACGGCCTTCCTGGCCAGCCTTCGCTCGAACGACCGGCGATCACAATGGGACTGGCACAGCGCGCTGGCGAAGCCGATCGCACGACGGCTCCACTAGCGCGCCTCATAAGTCGGCTCAGTTCGCGTCGGCGCTCAACACGCCGCCGAACTGCTCCCATGAGCTCCCGGTCCAGCGTTGCAGTTGGAGCTGGGTGTAGGCCATGCTGTTGTCGGGTCCGGTGTTGATCGTGATGCCCGGCATCAAGGTTGGAAGCACCAGCCCCTTGATGTTGCGCGCCTGCTTGACGATGTTCTCGCGCGACAGGTCGTCGCCGCACTGCTTGAGGACCTGTTCCAGGATCTGGCCCTGCTGGGTGCCGAACAGGTAGTTGTTGTCGCCGATGTCGGCGCCGGGAAGATATTTCTCGAAATGCGCGCGATACCACTTCATGCCGGGATCGTCGGCCCACCTCTTGTCGTTCGGATCCTTGGTGATGGTCGCCACCACGACGCCCACCGCCTTGTCGGCGCCGGCAGGCACGATGGTCGCAGAGACCGAGCTCGACACGTAGTTGACGATGGTGAGCGGCGTCCAGCCGATCTCGCTCGCCTTCTTGATCGCCTGCGCGGCGAATTTCGGCGTGCCGGCGATCAGGAACGCCTGAGCGCCGGACGCCTTCAGCGTCACCACGCGGGATTCGATGGTGGGCTCGGTGACCTCATAGGGCGAGGTCACCACCTTCTTGTCGAAATCCGCCTTCAGCGTGTCCTTGAACGCCGCGACGAAATCGCGGCCGAGATCGTCGTTCTGGTAGAGGATCGCGATCTTCGCATCGGGCGCCGTCTGCGCGATGTATTTCGCGTAGATCTTTCCTTCGGTGCTGTAGCTCGGCAATCCCGTGGTGGTCTGCGGAAACTCGTTGAAATTCGCAAACTTGGTCACGCCGCTGACGACGAACAGATGCGGCACTTTCTTGGCGTTGACGTATTTGATGGTCGCGCCGATGCCGGGCGTTCCGAGCGGGCCGAACAGGAATGCCACCTCGTCGCTCTCGATCAGCTTCCGGGTCTGCTCGACGGCCTTGGGCGGTGAATAAGCGTCATCGTAGGTGATGAGGTTGATCTTGCGGCCATTGATGCCGCCCCGGTCGTTGATGGAATGGACGTAGGCAATCAGGCCCTTGCCGGTATTGCTGAGCGGAGATGCCGGGCCGCTGAACGGGAACGTCGCCCCGATCTTGATTTCGGATTCGGACACGCCGGGCGTCTCGGCGCTCACTGGAGCACCGGCAAACGCCGCAAACATCGCGATGGAAACAGCAAACTTCCTCAACAGCATTACACTCCCCCGAGTTCTTTTTGAATTGACCGTCACTTGCAACCGACGCGTGGACTACCAGACCTCACCGAACGGCCTGATCTCGACATTGAACGACCACGCGCTGCGATCCTGATGGACGACGTGCCAGACCTCGTCGGCGATCGCCCGTGGCTTGATGAAGAAGTCGTCCGGCCGCTCCGGCCAGCGCTTCCGCGTCCACTCCAGATCGATCACCGCGTCGATCACGACATAGGCAACGTGCACGCCCTGCGGCCCGAGATCGCGGGCCATCGCCTCGGCAAGGATCCGCTGCGCCGCCTTGGTCGGCGCGAACCCCGCAAAGCCGGCCTTGCCGCGTAAGGCCGACGTGTTGCCGGAGGCGACGATGGCGCCCTTGCCGGCGCTGACCATCGCCGGGACAAATCGCCTTGCCAGATACAACAAGCCCATCGTGTTGACCTGGAAGTTACGATTGAGAATCTGCGGATCGATCTCGCGGAAGGTGCCGAATGCCCCGCCGACCGCGTTGTGGATCACGACCTCAGGACTGCCGAGATCGCGCTCCACGGCGGAAGCCACCGTCTCGACGTCAGCGGGATCGGACACGTCGCATCGATAGGCTTTTGCACCGGGCAACTGCCTTTCGAGCGCGGCGAGCCGTTCCTCGTTCCGGGCGAGCAGCGCGACGCGATAGCCGCCTTCAGCGAACCTTCTGGCGAGCGCCGAACCAGTGCCGGGGCCGACACCGGATATCAGACAGACGGGTGCGGTCATGCGATCACTCCTCCGCGTTAGAGCCAGCAGGTGTCATGGTTAGGCCGCAGCCTTCGACCGCAGCTTCTCGACGTAAGGCTTGAGGTCCGGCGCAAAATGCGCGTGCGCGACCAGCTGGGCAAAATGGGCGAACATCAGCGGATACCCATCCTGCACCCCGGGATGTAGGATCCTGGTCAATCCCTGTTTGTCCAATTGCTCGCTCCGCCCGTACTCGTTCATGAACAGCGCGAGCTCGGCGGCAAAGCAGATGTCGGCAATCGAGATGCCGTCCCCGACCAGCGTCTCGCGCCGGGACGACAGCGCCTGCTCGATCCCGGACGCATAGATCGCGAACGCATCCCTGGCGCGGGCATGAATCGCCGCGTCGACCGTACCGCCCGACAGCGCGAGCAGATAGATCTGCGAATCCCGCGCGAACACCAGGCTGACATCGAGAAAGCTGTCGATCCTGGATGCCTCATAGGCGTCGCGCCCGTAGAGCGGGAACTTGCCTTCTCCGAGCCGCGCCACCGCACGCATGATGCTGTTGGATTCGAATATTCCGACCTCGCCGTCAGGTCCGAACGCCGCCGGCACGTTGCCGAATGGCTGCGCCGCCATGAAGGCATCGGTCTTGAACAGCTGCGCACCGGTCAGGCCGACCCGTCCGGTCCGCGCCAGCGACGACAGCGCGGTGCGTTCCTGCTCGGTCAGGGGATGGGCATCGTAGTCCCACAGCCAATCGCGCAATTCCTTGCCCGAGGCGCCCCTGACCTCGACGTCGACGCCGCAGAACCGCGCGGCGATGGTGGCCTTCCAGACCCGCGGGTTCGGCAGATAGGAGAAGATGCGCAAGGCGGCCATGATGGCGGCTCCGGGTGCTGTTATCTCAGGCGGCGAGCTTCAAGATCTTGACGACGTCAGCGGGCTCGCGGATCGGTTGCGGGTTGGCGCGCGTGAAGATCGACAGCATCGCGTTCCGACCGATCAACTCGAAGCGATCTTCGCCAACGCCGACATCGGCGAGCCGGCGCGGCAGGCCGAGCTCCGCGATGAAGCCTGCGAACGCCTCGCCGGCGTCGCGCCCCGGCGCGCCGAGCGCGGCGGCGATCGCTTGCTGGGCCTTTTCCGTCGCGGGGTGGTTGTAGCGCAGCACGCTCGGCATCATCACTGCCGTGCAGAAATAGTGCGGGACGTCGCAGGTGCCGCCGAGCACATGGCCGATGGCGTGGCTGGCGCCCATCGGCACCCGCGACTGCAATCCGAACGCGGATAGCCACGAGCCGAGTTGGCAATTCAGCCGCGCCGCCTCATCATCGGGATTGGCCTTGGTGCGCAGCAAGCCGTCGCGCAGATAGCGCAGCCCCTGCTGGCACACCGCATCGACCAGCACGTTCGGCCGGCTGGAGCAGATCGCCTCGATGCCATGGTCCATCGCGCGCGTGCCGGAGCCGAGCCAGAGCTTCTCCGGGGTATACTTCGTGATCGCTGGATCGAGGATGATGCTGCGCGGCATCATCATCGGATGGTTGAAGATCTGCTTCAGCTTGCGGCTGGTGTCGGTCACCAGCGCGCCGGAATTGTATTCGCCGCCCGACAGCGTGCTGGGGATCGCTATCATCCGGACCTTCGGTGTCCGGAATGGCCCGAACCGGCGCTCCGGCGTGGTCTCGAAGCCGTCGAGCCCGGCCGGCGCGAAGATCTCATTCTCCATGCACATCAGCACGATCTTCGCCGCGTCAACCACCGAGCCGCCTCCGATCGCGACCACGAGGTCTGCCTTGACCTCGCTGGCCTGCCAGGCGATCTGGGTCACCACGTCCCTGGTCGTGTGCTGCGGCACGCCGTCGAAAGTGGCGGCATGACGATCGCCGAGACTTTTGCGGATCTTCTCGATCTCGTCGGTCGTGGTGTTCAGCGTCCGGCTGGCGATCAGGTAGACGCGCCTCGCGTCCAGCCGCTCGGCCTCCTCGCGCAGCGCCTCGGCTGCGGGCTTACCGTAGATCACGGATTCCATGGTGGGGTATTGATGGCTGCCGGCGACGTGCATGCTTTCGCTCCCTCGATGGTTCCGTGCGTTACGTCGCCGGTCAGGCCGACAGCTTGGAAAAATCCGGCTGGCGCCGCTCCGCGAAGGCAGCAAACGCCTCACGCGCCTCGGGCGTGGTCAGCCTTTCCTTGAACAGCACGCCTTCCTCGGCGATCTGCGCCGCGATCCGCTGCTGCTCGCGCATCAGCGCCTTGGTCATGCTGAGCGAGCCGGCCGGCCGTTTGGTCAGCGCGATCGCCGCGTCATGCGCCTTCTTGCGGAGATCCGCTTGCGGCACCACGGCGTTGGCGAGACCGGAGGCCAGCGCGCCCTGCGCATCCATCGGCTCGCCGAGCGCGAACATCGCGTAGGCCCGCGCGTGCCCGATCCGCAGCGGCAGCAGCCAGCTCGACGCCGCCTCCGGCACCAGCGCCAGATTGACGAACGGCGTGATCAACCGGGCATTCTCGGCGAGATAGACCAGGTCGCAATGCAGCAGCATGGTGGTGCCGACGCCGACCGCATTGCCCTGCACCGCCGCGACCAACGGCTTGCCGACCTTGCTGATGGTTTCGATGAAGCGATGCGCCGGACTATCGACCGCGCTCTCACCGCGTGCCTGGCTCGCGAAGTCGGCCAGGTCGTTGCCGGCGGTGAAGCTGTCGCCATCGCCCTGGAACAGGATCACGCGTACGGACGGATCCGCCTCGGCCTGCTTCAGCGCGCTCGACATCGCGTCATACATGGCGCCGGTCAGCGCATTCTTCTTCTCGGGCCGCCGCAAGGTCAGCGTCATCACCCCTGCAGCGATCTCGACCTCGACATGCTCGGTCATGGCATTCTCCCTCAGGCGACCGCGCGGGCCGGCTTGGCGTCGAACTTGCCGTCGAGGAAGCCGGTCAGGCGCTGCCGGATGATCGTCTCGGCCTCGGACATGATGCGGTCGATCAATTCCTTGACGGTCGGGATGTCATGGATCAGGCCGACCACCATGCCGCAGCTCCAGGCGCCGGCATCCATCTCGCCATCGATCATCACCTTCGGGTAGACGCCGGCGACCTGCTCGTGGATGTCCTCGATCTTCAGCGTCTTGCCCTTCTCGCGCTCGATCTCGAGCAATTCGTCGACGCCCTTGTTCTTCAGCACCCGCTCGGTGTTGCGCAGCGCGCGCATCACCAGCCTTGTGTCGAGCTCGTCGGCATCGAGCAGCGCCTGCTTCACGTTGGGATGAACCGGCGCTTCCTTGGTTGCGATGAAGCGGGTGCCCATGTTCATGCCGGCCGCGCCCATCGACAGCGCCGCCACCAGGCTGCGCGCATCCGCCATGCCGCCGGAGGCGACGAACGGGATCGTCAGTTCGTCCGCCGCGCGCGGCAGCAGGATCATGTTCGGGATGTCGTCCTCGCCGGGATGGCCGCCGCACTCGAAGCCATCGACGCTGACCGCATCGCAGCCGATCTTCTCGGCTTTCAGCGAATGCCGCACCGAGGTGCATTTGTGGATCACCTTAATGCCGGCGGCCTTCAGCGCCGGCATGTACTGCTCGGGGCTGCGGCCCGCGGTCTCCACCGCCTTGACGTCGCCCTCGCGGATCGCGGCGATGTATTCCGGATAGGGCGGCGCGGTGAAGCTCGGCAGGAAGGTGAGGTTGACGCCGATCGGCTTGTCCGTCATGTCACGGCAGCGCGCGATCTCCTTGGCCAGCAATTCCGGCGTCCGCTGGGTCAGGCCGGTGATGATGCCGAGGCCGCCGGCATTGGAGACCGCCGCCGCCATCTCGGCAAAGCCGACATAATGCATGCCGCCCTGGATGATCGGATGCTGGATACCGAACAGTTCAGTGATTGCTGTCTTCACAAGTCTCTCCCGCGTTTCCGATCAATTGATGATTTCGAACAGGCCGGCCGCGCCCATGCCGCCGCCGATGCACATGGTCACCACGCCGTATTTGGCCTTGCGCCGGCGGCCCTCGATCAGGAGGTGGCCGGTGAGCCGCGCGCCGGTCATGCCATAGGGGTGACCGATCGCGATCGAGCCGCCATTGACGTTCAGCCTGTCCGGGTCGATGCCGAGCTTGTCGCGGCAATAGATCACCTGCACCGCGTAGGCTTCGTTGAGTTCCCAGAGATCGATGTCGTCGATCTTGAGGTTGTGCCGCTTCAGTAACCGTGGGATCGCGGCGACCGGGCCGACGCCCATCTCGTCCGGCTCGACGCCGGCGGCGACGAAGCCGCGGAAGATGCCGAGCGGCTTCAAGCCTTTCTGCGCGGCTCTCTTGTCGCTCATGATCACGCAGGCGGAAGCACCGTCGGAGAGCTGGCTGGCATTGCCGGCGCTGATGGTCTTGCCCTCGAACACCGGCTTGATCTTGGCGAGGCCGTCCGCCGTGGTGTCCGGCCGGGGGCCTTCGTCCTTCGCCAGCGTCACCTGCTGAAAGCTGATGTCCTTGGTGTCCTTGTTGACGACGGCCATTTTCGTCGTGATCGGCACGATCTCGTCGTTGAAGCGGCCGCCCTGCAACGCGACGCCGACGCGGCGCTGGCACTCCAGGCTGTACTCGTCCTGCTTGTCGCGGCCGATCCCATAGCGCTCGGCGACGACCTCGGCCGTCTCCAGCATCGACATGTACATCTCCGGCTTCATCGCCATCAGCTCGTCGTCGACGGCGTGGAACCGGTTCATGTGCTCGTTCTGCACCAGGCTGATCGATTCGATGCCGCCACCGATCGCGATCTCGACGCCATCGAGCATCACCGAGCGCGCGGCGACCGCGATCGCCTGCAAGCCGGAGGCGCATTGCCGGTCGATGGTGGTGCCGGCGACCGTAACAGGAAGCCCCGCGCGGATCGCGCCCTTGCGGGCGACGTTCATCACCATGGTGCCCTGCTGCATGGCGCAGCCCATCACCACGTCCTCGACTTCGCCCGGCG
The DNA here is from genome assembly GCF_002341725.1 of Bradyrhizobium sp. UBA2491. Classification (NCBI taxonomy): domain Bacteria; kingdom Pseudomonadati; phylum Pseudomonadota; class Alphaproteobacteria; order Hyphomicrobiales; family Nitrobacteraceae; genus Bradyrhizobium; species Bradyrhizobium sp. UBA2491. The sequence goes on along the minus strand of NZ_DDOP01000092.1, from coordinate 23,748 downwards.
CGATGCCAGCGCGTTTCACCGCCTCCGCCATCACATGACCGGCCAGGGTCGGGCCGTCGGTGTTGTTGAGTGCGCCGCGATAGGCCTTGCCGACGCCGGTGCGCGCCGTGGAAACGATCACTGCATCTGGTGACATGCTTGCCTCTCTGGCTTTAAGCGGCCGCGTCGAGCTGCGCATAGCGCAGCACGTGATAGGCGGGATCGCCGAACTGGATGTTGATGGAGGAAATCCGCTTGAAGTAGTGGCCGACATTGAGCTCGTCGGTCATGCCCATGCCGCCGTGGAGCTGCACGGCCTGATCGGCGACGAACTTGCCGGCATAGCCGATCTTGGATTTTGCGCCCGACGCCAGCCGGGACAGGCCGGCTTCACCCTCGTTCAAGCTGAGCGACAGATGCTGCATCAAGGACAGCGCCTCCTGATGCGCGATGAACATGTCGACCATCCGGTGCTGCAACACCTGGAAGCTGCCGATCGTGGTGCCGAACTGCTTGCGCGTCTTGGAATACTCCAGGGTCGCCGCGTTCAGCTCGCCGATCGCACCGACCGCCTCGGCACACAGCGCGCCGATCGCGCGGTCGCGGCAGGCTTCGAGCGCGGCCACGCCCTCGCCTTCCCTGCCGAGCAATTCCGCGCGAACGCCGCGCAGGCTGATCTCGGCCGCGCGGCGGCCGTCGATGGTCTTGAAGCTTTGCAGATCGAGATTGGCGGCGCGGCGATCGACCACGAACAGGCTGACACCACCGCGATCGTGGCGATGGCCCGAGGTGCGCGCGGAGACGATGAGATAGTCCGCCCAGGGCGCGGTCAGCACCGCAGTCTTCTCGCCGGTGAGCAAGTAGCCATCGCCGTCGCGGCGCGCTGTGGTGGTAACGGTCGCGAGATCGAACCGCGAGCCCCGCTCGGTCCAGGCCAGCGCCCAGAGCTTCGTTCCCGAGATGATCTCGGGGATGAAGGCCTGCTGCTGCACTTCGGAGCCGACCTGCTCGATCAGGCCGCCGGCCGCGACGATTGTCTCGACGAACGGCTCGACCACGAGGTGGCGACCGAACTCCTGCATGATGATCATGGTCGCTAGCGGTCCGCCGCCTAGTCCACCTGCGGCTTCCGAGAACGGCGCCGCGAGCAGGCCGAGCTCGGCGAATTCAGACCATTGCTTGCGGCCAAGACCTTCCTCGCCCGCAACGATCTTGCGGCGGGCGTCGAAATCATACTGGTCGCGCAGCAGCCGCTGGACGCTGGACCGCAACAATTCCTGCTCTTCCGTGAACTGGATATCCATCCGATCCTCTCGTTGCGCTGCTGCCAGAGCGTGACGCGATGCAAGTTCTTCGTTTGGGCGTCGCGCCCTAGAGCCCGAGCACCGCCTTGGCGATGATGTTGCGCTGGATCTCGTTCGATCCGCCGTAGATCGAGAGCTTGCGCGAGTTGAGGTACTTCTCCGATGCCGTATGGCCGTAGTCCGGGCCCGGCATGAAGTGGTTGGCGCTGACCGGATGCTCGCGGATCGCCAGGCCGTAATTGCCGATCGCGCGGTGCGTCAGTTCGGTGATGTTCTGGAAGATCTCGGTGCCGCGGATCTTGAACAGCGATGCCGCGGGGCCGGGATCGATGCCGCGCGCCATCTGGGCGACGACGCGCAACTCGGTCGCCTCCAGCGCCAGCACGTCGAGTTCGACGCGGGCGATGTCGCGGATGAATTCCAGATGGGCCGGATCGTCTTCCGGGATCTCGGCTTTCACGATCTTCTTCAGCCGATCGATGTAACGGGTCGAGCGGCCGATCCCGGCCATGCTGGTGCGCTCATTGCCGAGCAGGAACTTGGCGTAGGTCCAGCCCTTGTTCTCCTCGCCGATCAGGTTTTCGACGGGGACGCGGACGTTCTCCAGGAAAACGTCGTTAACCTCGTGCGAGCCGTCGATGGTGATGATCGGACGCACGGTGACACCGGGCGATTTCATGTCGATCAGCAGGAACGAGATGCCGGATTGCGGCTTCGCCGTCGGATCGGTCCGCACCAGGCAGAAGATCCAGTCGGCATGCTGCGCCAGAGTGGTCCAGGTCTTGTGGCCGTTGACGATATAGTGGTCGCCATCGCGTACCGCCTTGGTGCGAACGGTGGCGAGATCGGAACCGGAGCCCGGCTCCGAATAGCCCTGGCACCACCAGTCCTCGCCGGAGAGAATCCGCGGCAAGAACTTCGTCTTCTGCGCCGCGTTGCCGAAGGTGTAGATGACAGGGCCGACCATGGTGACGCTGAACGCCAGCGGCGGCATCGTGCCGGCGCGCGTCGTCTCCTGCTCGAAGATGAAGCGGCGGGTGATCGACCAGCCCGGGCCACCATATTCCTTCGGCCAGAGCGGCGCGATCCAGCCCTTGCGGTGCAGGATTCTATGCCACAGCAGCATCTGCTCCTTGGAGAGATCGGTCTCCGGATTGGCGACGCGCATCTCCACCGGATAATTGTCCTTGATGAACGCGCGAACCTCGTCGCGAAACGCCGCATCCTCAGGGGATAGCGCGAGCTCCATCGGACCTGCTCCCTACCACTTCTCGCCGAAGGGCCGGATTTCGAGTTCGAAGGTCCAGGCACTCTTCGGCTGCTGGTACAGTTGCCAATAGGACGAGGCGACCGAAGCCGGCGGCATCAAGAGATCGGGGTTGTCGAGCGCCTCCTTGCCCCAAAGCTGTTCCCGCCGCTCCCGCACCCAGGCTGTGTCGACGCCGGAGTCGATGATGAGATGCGCGACATGGATGTTCTTCGGGCCCAGTTCGCGCGCCATCGCCTGTGCCACTGCGCGCAGGCCGAACTTGGCGCTGGCGAAGGCGGCAAAACCGCTGCCGCCACGCAGCGAGGCGGTCGCGCCAGTGAAGAAGATGTTGCCCTCGCCGCGCGGCAGCATCAGCCGCGCCGCCTCGCGTCCGGCCAGGAATCCGGAATAGCAGGCCATCTCCCAGACCTTGCGGAACACACGCTCGGTGGTCTCGAGGATCGGGAAATTGACGTTGGCGCCGATGTTGAAGATGCAGACTTCCAGCGGCGCATGCTTGTCGGCATCGTTGAGGAAGGAGATGATCTCCTCCTCCTTGCGCGCATCGAGCGAGCGCGCATGAATCTCGCCACCGGCGGCCTCGATCTCCTTGACCAGTGGCGCCAGCTTGTCGCCATTGCGGCGACCGGCGAAGATCGTGAAGCCCTCGGCGGCGAACTTCTTGGCGATCTCACCGCCGATGTAATCACCGGCACCAATGACGGCGACCGTCTTGTTTCTCTTCTGCATGGTGTTTCTCCGGTCTTTTGCTTGAGTGGATGGTTCTACGGACGATGCGTCAGCTTTGGCCGCGCAGCGATTCCGCCAGCTTGTGTTTCAGGAGCTTGCCCGTCGATGTCGCGGGCAGCGCGTCCATCAGGATAATCTCCGACGGCCGCTTGTACGAGGTCAGTTGCGGGGCAACATGGGCCATCAGGTCCTGCGCCGTCGCCGTCGATCCCTTGATCAGCTGCACGAAGGCGACGACTTCCTCGTTGCCCTCGACCGACCGCCCGACCACGGCGCACTGCACAACGGCGTCATGCGTGCTCAGCACGGCCTCGATCTCGGCCGGATAGACGTTGAACCCGGAGCGGATGATCATCTCCTTGGTTCTTCCGACGATATAGAGCACGTCATCCTCGAAGCGCGCCAGATCACCGGTGTTGAACCAGCCGTCGGGGTCGATCGCCTTGGCGGTCAGATCGGGTGCGCGGTAGTAGCCGCGCATCACATTCGGGCCGCGAACATGCAACTCGCCGACTTCGCCTGATGCAACCGGCTTGAGGTCGCGGCCGACCAGCTTCGCCTCGAGGCCCGGCATCACGGCGCCGACCGCATGGTCGGCCCGCGGGTTGTCGGGCCGGACGCCGGAGATGCCCGGCGAGCATTCGGTGATGCCGTAACCATTGAGCAGCGGCAGGCCCAGCTCCTGCTCGACCCGGGACTTGAGCTCGAGGTCGAGCGGCGCGCCGGCCACCGAAATCACCCGCAAGCGGCCGCGATCGAGCTTCGCCAGGCCGGCATTGCGCCGATATTCGAGCAGGCGCTGATAGGTCGCAGGCACACCGTTCAGGATGGTGATGCCCTCTTCCGCCATCGCGTTGACCAGCGCGGCCGGATCGTATTTCGCGACCAGACGCACGGTGGCACCGACCATCAGGGTCATGGTCAGCAACGAGATGCCGACGATGTGCGAGATCGGCAGCACGCAGTACTGCACGTCATCTGCCGTCATCTTGCGGAACGCCGCGGTGCCGCGGGCGCTGAACAGCAGGTTGCGGTGGGTCAGCATCACGCCCTTCGGCGCGCCCGTGGTGCCCGACGTGTAGATGAGGACCCCGACTTGGCTTGCGCCGTCGGCCTCGACCGGCTCGGCCACCGTGGCCAGATTCAGGCCGGTGACCGCGATGCCGCGGAGCGGACCGACGTCTTGGATGGCAGCCTCATAACGCGCGGCATGCGCGGCCGCCTCCTGCGACACGTCGGCGGTCAGCAGCACGCGGCGGGCGCCGCTGTGATCCCTGATCTGGTCGAGCTCGCGCGGCGACAGCCGCGGATTGACCACGATCGACCAGACATCGAGCCGGCTTGCCGCCAGCAGCAGGCAGGCGAGCGGAATCGAATTCTCGCTCACGATCATCATGCGGTCGCCGGCGCGGATGCCGAGCGCCTGCAATGCGGCTGCGACGCGATCGACCGCCTGATCGAGCTCCCGATAAGTCAGCCGCATCTTGTCGTCGATCAGCGCCGGATGATTTGGCGTCGCCACGACATGATGATTGATCACCTCATGGATGCGGTTCGGCAAGCCTTCCACGCTTCCTTCGGCAAACTCGGTCAACGCCTGCACTGAAACCTCCCTGTCGCAGCCCTTCGGGCCTGATTTGTTGGCTTGAGGAATCTCCCGCTCAGGCGGTCTTGCGCTGCCCCGCGGCCAACTGAGCCACGATCTCGTCCTCGACTTCTCGCAAGCGATCCTTGCCGAAGAATATCTCGTCGCCGACAAAGAAGGTCGGCGAGCCGAACGAGCCACGCGCCACGGCGTTGCTGGTGTTGTCGATCAGCTTCTTCTTCACCTCGTCCTGCTGGGCGCGGGCGATGATCCGATCGATGTCGAGACCTGAAGACAGGAAGGCTTCGCGAAACACCTGCGGATCATCCATTTTCTTGGGCTCGGACCACATGTGGTGATAGGCGGCGCGGAAATAGGGCTCGAACAGTCCCTCGAAATCGGCGGCGACGACGCCGCGCATCAACATCAACGTGTTGACCGGGAAGAACGGGTTCGACTTGAAGGTCGTGATGTTGTGGCGGCGCAGGAAACGCTCGGTCTCGAGCGCATTGTATTCCGGCTTGTTCTTGATCCCGCGCAGAGACTCGCCGGGCGACATGTTTCCGGTCGCCTTGTAGACGCCGCCGAGCAGCACCGGGACGTAATCGAACTTCACGCCGGTGCGCTTTTCGATGCCCGGCAGCGCGAGTTCGGCGAGATAGGCGTTCGGACTTCCGAAATCGAAGTGGAATTCGACCTTGAGCGGAGCAGCCATGGAACGCCTTCCCTTCGATTGGCAGCAATCGTCCGTCACTGCCGGTTGATCGTGGCCGAGACCATAAGTTCTATTTTAGAACTGTCAATATGATATTTGTCATGCAATGGCTTGGATATAGCCCTGTGAAAGGCATCCTATTGAAACGACGTCAGTTCTGTTTTAGAATTTTGTTGGTTCTGCCGTTGCAGACTGCTGGAGACGCCGATGAAATGGGATGCCCTCGAGGAGGAGCCGTGCTCGCTGGCCCGCACCGTGGCGGTGATCGGCGACCGCTGGAGCCTGTTGATCCTGCGCGAATGTTTCCTGCGCATCCGCAGGTTCGACGACTTCCAGGCGTCGCTCGGGATCACCCGGCATCTGCTCGCCGACCGGCTGAAGAAGCTGGTGCGATTCGGCGTGCTGCGCAAGATTCCCTATCAGGACGCGCCGAAGCGCTACGAATACATCCTGACCCAGAAGGGGCTCGACCTCTATCCGATCATCATGTCGATCGTGCACTGGGGCAACGTCCACATGGTCGACGCGCGCGGCCGGCCGCTGCTGCACGAACACAAGACCTGCGGGAAGATGTTCGATCCCGTCATGGTCTGCTCGGAATGCGGCGAGCCGCTCAGCGCCAAGCACGTCCATGTGCATCCGGGCCCCGGCGCCCGGCGATCGTCGCCGCTGCACGCCAGCGCGCGGGAGCGCACCAAGCGAGCCGCTGAGTCCGGTTAGACAATCGCTTGGAGAATCGCCGCCCCACGCGGCCGGTGGCTATTTGACCAGCGTGGCGCCGGTCTCCGGGTGCCGCAACCAATCTAGCAGCGCCTCGTGGAAGCGTGCCGGCGCCTGGATCTGCGGCGAATGGCCGAGGTCGGGGAATTCGATCAGCTGCGCATGCGGAATCCGCTTGGCGGCCGCCTTGCCCAGCACCGGATAGTTGCCGAGCGTCTTGCGGATCTCCGGCGGCGCGGTGTCCTTGGCGATCGCCGTGGTGTCCTTGTCGCCGACAAACAGCAGCGTCGGCGGCTTGATCTGCTCGAATTCGTAGAACACCGGCTGGGTCGCGATCATGTCGTAGAGCCGCGCCGAACTCGACGCCACGGCGGCGCGGCCCTCTCCGCGATACATCCCGGCCAGCATCTGCACCCACACCTCGTAGGACGGATCCCAGGTGTCGGCGTAATAGGTGGCGCGCTCATAGGCGCGGATGCTGTCCGCGGTGACGCGCGTCTCGCGCTGCATCCAGCCGTCGAGGCTGAGCCATGGCACGCCCTTGGCCTTCCAGTCCTCGAGGCCGATCGGATCGACCAGCACCAGGCGGTCGGTGGCGTCCGGATACATCAGGGCGTAGCGCATCGCCAGCATGCCGCCGGTCGAGTGGCCGACCATGATCGAATGCTCGATCCCGAGCGAGGCGAGCAGCGCGCGGCTGTTGCCGGCAAGCTGCTGGAAGGTGAACTGATAGCGTTCCGGCTTCGAGGATTTGCAGAAGCCGATCTGGTCCATCGCGATCACGCGATAGCCGGCGCCGCTGAGCGCCTTGATGGTGCCGTCCCAGGTCGCGGCACAGAAATTCTTGCCATGCAGCAGCACTGCGGTCTGGCCATTGGCCGCCGCGGGCTTGACGTCGAGATAGGCCATCTCGAGCTCCTGCCCCTGCGAGCTGAAGCGATAATGTTGCACCGGATAGGGATAGTCGAAGCCCTGCAATTCCGGTCCATAGGCCGGTTCGGCGGCGGTCTGCGCCGAAGCGTTGGACGCGCCAAGCGCGATGGTCGCAGCGGCGGTAAGATGAATCAGGGTTCTCAGGTGCATCTCAGCGGGTCCGATCTCAGGGCGATCCGACGATGCGGTAGCTCAACGGCCGGGCGCCATCCAGCGCCGTCAGATGATTTGTTCGTGATCAGCCGTAGTCCCGCTATTCGGGATCGAAGGCGCGGATCGGCGGCAGATTGCCGTTGAAACGCTCGACCTGCACCGTCGTGAGCTGACCGGTGCAGCCCTGCGCGAAGGATGACGTCCCGATGTCACGCGTCAGCACGTTCGGATTGCCGTGGACACATAGCGGCGCCTCGTCCTCGGGGTCCATCGGGTCGTACCAGGCACCGGTCGGCAACTGGACCACGCCAGGCGCGATGCCGTCGGTGACATGCACGGCGGCGAGGCAAGCCCCACGCGCATTGAACAGCCGGATGATGTCGCCGTCCGCAATGCCGCGCGCCGCGGCATCGCGCGGGTTCATGCGCGCGACCTCGCGGCCGCGGTGCTTGGCCTCCAGCGAATGGCCGCCGAAATCGAGCTGGCTGTGCAGACGTGTCACCGGCTGATTGGCAACCAGAAAACACGGCGAGCCCGGCGTCGGCGTGTCGGTCTTCTCGAGCCACACCGGATGGCCCGGACAATCGGCATCGCCATGATCCGATATCTTCTGCGAGAAGATCTCGATGCGGCCGCTCGGCGTCGGCAGCGGCCGCGCCACGGGGTCCTCGCGGAAGCGGCGCAGCGAGCCGCCGTCGTCGAGATGTTGCGGCACGACCAGGCTGCCGCGCTCCCAGAACTCCTCGAAGCTCGGCGACTCGGCTCCGCGCGCGGCCAGCGCCTTGCGGGTCGGCTCGTAGAGACGTTCGAGCCATTCGCGCGACGTGCGCCCCTCGGTGAAGGGCTCGCGGGCCCCGAGCCGCTCGGCGAGGTCGGCGAAGATGTCGTAGTCGTCTCGCGCGAGCCCGAACGGCTCGGCGATCCGGTGCATCGCGACCATCAGCGGATCGTTGGTGGAATAGCCGATGTCCTCGCGCTCCAGCGTCATCGTCGCAGGCAGCACGATGTCGGCATGCCGCGCCGTGGCGGTCCAGGCGAGCTCATGCACCACCAGCGTGTCGAGCCGCGCAAACGCCTTGCGCAGCCGGTTGAGATCCTGGTGATGGTGGAACGGATTGCCGCCGGCCCAATAGACCAGGCGGATATCCGGATAAGTCCGCGTCTCGCCATTGTAGCGATAGCTGGTGCCGGGATTGAGCAGCATGTCGGCGATGCGCGCCACCGGGATGAAGTCGGCGACGCCGTTGCGGCCTTGCCCAAGCGTCGGCCCCGGCACGGCATTGACGCGGCGGCCGTAATAGCCGATCGCGCCGAGCGAATAGGCGTAACCTCCGCCGGGCAGGCCGATCTGGCCGAGCGCCGCCGCCAGCACCATGCCCATCCACACCGGCTGCTCGCCATGCTCGGCGCGCTGCAACGAATGCGAGACGGTGATCAGCGCGCGCCGCCCGGCGAGCCGGCGGGCGAGCGCCTTGATCGCGCCGGCGTCGATGCCGCAGATCGCTGCGGCCCATTCCGCGCTCTTCGGCTGCCGATCGCTTTCGCCGGTCAGATAGCGCAGGAACACCGGCCAGCCCTCGGTATAGCGATCGAGGAACGCCTGATCATGCAGGCCTTCGCCGACCAGGGTGTGGACGATACCGAGCATCAGCGCGGTGTCGGTGCCGGGCATTGCCGTGATCCATTCGGCGCCGGCCTCGACCGGCAGATCGTCGCGCAGCGGGCTGACCAGGATGAACTGGCAGCCGCGCCGTTGCGCCGCTTCCATTGCGCCGCGTTCAATGTGCTTGCTGATCGAGCCGCCGGCGACCATCGAGTTCTTCAGCGCCATGCCGCCGAACGCCAGCACGATGTCGGTTTCACCGGCGATCTGCTCCCAGGTGACGTTGCGCTTGGTGATGTCCTCGTAACCGGCGAGGATCTGCGGCAGCAGCACCGACGACGCGCCGGACGAATAGGTGTTCACCGAACGGACATAGCCGCCGAGTGCGATGTTGAGGAAGCGATGCACCTGGCTCTGCGCGTGATGGAAGCGGCCGGCGCTCGACCAGCCATAGGAGCCGCCGAACACCGCGCCGGGCCCGACCGTGTCGCGAACCCGTGAAAGCTCACCGCCCAGGAGATCGAGCGCCTTCTCCCAGCTGACCGGGACGAATTCATCGCGGCCGCGGCGATCATCGGGCCCCGGACCGCGCTCGAGCCAGCCGCGGCGGATCGCCGGCTGGGCAATACGCGCCTGATGACGCAGTGCGCCGGGGAAATTGTTGACGATGCCGTTCGGGTCGGGATCGCCGGCATAGGGCCGGACTTCGAGACCGTCCTTGCCGAGACGCGCCGAAAACACGCCCCAATGCGAGGTGTGCGGCTTGAAACCATCGGACAGATCGAGCCCGGGATCGGGATAGCCAATGGTTTCGCTCATTCAGGGCATCCTTCGAAACAGGCTGTCGAGCCCGTCAGAAATATGTCGCCAGTATAACGATCCACTCCCGGATGTCTGTCGATTCAGGGTTGTCGGAGATGCAGGACGCCTTGCAAGCGTCCGAGGGTCCGAATCCGATCTCCGTCAAATTGAAGGCCGCGATGCACGATTGCGTTGTGCCGCCGTCTTTCTCGCACTGGACTTGAATACGAAGCAGACGGAAGCAAGCGGAGATCGCGCTCAAGACAATATCCGCAGCGGAATACCACTGGATATAATTTCCCGCGAATAATGTGCCCCCGATAATTGATTCATCGCCCCCTGCGGCGAGTTGTCACAGCTGCGTCATACGCCCCCATTAATCGAAAAAACGATTCAAATGGGGGCGATATAATGCACAAAAAATCGAGAATATTGCTGAGCACCACGGTGCTTGGCGCGTCTGCACTCATCCTCGGCAATTCGCCGTCTCAGGCGTTCGAGTTCCTGCCGGGAAATCTCGTCATCAGCACGGTTTCGGGGACAACGCTGGACAGTGCGTCGGCGATCACATTGAAGCAGTTCACGCTGAGCAACAACGGAACCACGGCAACCGCCGCCGGCTCCCTCGTCCTGCCGCAGACGACGGTAGGCGCCAATTCGGCGATCTCCGGTGAATACGGATCGGCGTCGGAAGGAATCCTGCAACGTTCCGTCAACGGACAGTATCTGACGATCGCGGGTTACGGCGTCAACGCCAACACGTTCAATTCCGCGCCTTCGACCACCTACGGCACCTCGGCACTTGGCCAGACCACCAGCCTGACGGCGGCCCAGCAGACCGGCACGCCCGTCACCACGGTGGCGCGCGTGATTGCGCTGATCGGCGCCAATGGCAGCGTCGATACCACGACGGCGCTGACCGGCGTCTTCAACCAGAACAACCCGCGCAGCGTCGCCACGGTCGACGGCAGTTCGTTCTACGTCTCCGGCCAGGGCGCCTCGAAGACCGATCCGACGCAGGGCGTGTTCCTGGCGAGCAGGGGCGCAACCACCGCGACCGCGATCGACAACTCGACCGATACCCGCGTCGTGTCGATCGCCAACACCGGCAGCGGCAACCAGCTCTACGTCTCGCGCGACTACAATCCGCCGGGCAGCGGCGCGCAGAACTTCACCAATGTCAGCCGCCTGACCAATGGCTCCGGCGGCTTGCCCACCAGTTCGAGCGGCCTGGTCACGACGCACATCACGCCGCCCGCGAGCCCGCTCTCCAGCGGCGGAAACAACGGCTCGATCAACCTCACGGCGAGCCTTGCCAACGGCGTCAACAACTCCCGGATCGGCTCATTCGTCTATCTGAGCCCGGAGCAGTACTTCTTTGCCAACTCGACGACGCTCTACGTCGCCGACAGCGGGCAGCCCAAGAACGGCAACGCCAACAAGGCGGCGCTCGGCGAAGGCGGCCTTCAGAAGTGGAGCCTCGTGAACGGCAATTGGGTGCTGGACTACGATCTGGTGAAGGGCCTGAGCCTGGTCAACAACGCCAACGCGAACAATCCGACTGCGCCGGGCGTGACCGGTCTGCTCGGATTGACGGGCCAGGTCGTGAATGGGCAGGTCGAGCTGTTCGCGACCAGCTACGGCCTCAACGAATTGTCGCCGAGCTATCTCTACGAGATCACCGATACGTTGAGCTTCACCTCGATCGGTCAGGCCGGCAATGAGCAGTTCAACACGCTCTATGCCGCCGGTCCTGGCGAAGCGATCCGTGGCGTGTCCTTTGCACCTGCGGTTCCGGAGCCTTCGACCTGGACCATGCTGATTGCCGGCTTCGCCGCGATCGGCTTCCTGGGCTATCGCCGTCGCAACAAGGGGACGCTCAACGCGGCCTCTCCTTGCGCGGGCCTGGTCGGATAATTCCCGAAACCACGTCTGCCGGGGGACGCACGTAACGCACGCTCCGGCAGCACTGGCGCAGGGTCTCGCGTGGCCCTGCCATCCTGCCGGTTCAAGCGCCGGCTAATCATCCCGGCTAACCATTCCGTGAACGCCGGGATTCTTCGAGAGACTGTCACAGAGCCGAAGCAACAACGCACCTAGTTTAGTTCCGGTGCAATTAGGTAAAATGGACCCGCAAAAATGCGTAGCAAACTCCTCCTGGCATCTGCCTTCGCGGCGAGCTTGATCGCGTCGGCATTCTCGGCCGCGCAAGCCGCCACCCTGACCTACGACTGGTCGCTGACCGGACCCGCCTCCAGCCTCGGCGGCTTCTACGGCACCGGCTCCGGCACCCTGACGGTGACCACCGGCACCAATGGCGACATGCTGACGAGCTTCCTCGGCGAGGTGAATGGCAAGTCCATCACCGCCCTGCTGCCCGGCGCCGACAATCTGATCTTCCCGATCGGGTCGTCGTTTGGCTCCGGCGCGAACAGCTATGTGAGCGCCGCGAACATCGACACCACCGGATTCAAATTCCAGACCTCCGACGGCACCTACCAGATCTTCAGCTTCTACGCGCCGAACTCGACCGACGTGACCCCCGGCAACAACTACGGTGAAATCGCTCCCGGCGGCTTCGGCGTCGGGACCTTTGCGTTGACCGCCGCCGTTCCCGAGCCGTCGACCTGGGCGATGATGCTGCTCGGCTTCGTTGGGCTCTCCGTCCTCGGATATCGCCGCCGCTCTGCCAACGCAGCGGTGTAAGCTCACGACGACATCGATCGCCGCCTTGGCGGCATCTCGCTCCAGGCCTCGATGCGTGACAGCGTCGAGGCCTTTTGCTTGATGCTGCGACCTGCAATTCCGGTGAACCGATCCCGCTTCTCGTACCGCGCAGCGAGCAGGACATCCTGCACGCGGGGATGGTTAATGCGCCCGGCGGAGCAGCGCGCCCGTTGCTCGGCTTCCAGCGAGCAACCGCGCTGATCGTCGAACGATTTGCTGCCGATCGCTACGATTCGCGGGAAGCAGCCGCGGGCAACTTCACTTCCGCGGCGAATAAACCAACGCCGGCAAAACCATTTGTCCGCGATATTATACATGCTACTGTCATTAACGGCGAAGTTTGCGAGGCATAATGAAGGGCATCATACTCGCCGGGGGAACTGGAACGCGTCTTTATCCAGTCACGACCGTCGTTTCGAAGCAGTTGCTACCGGTTTTTGACAAGCCAATGATTTACTATCCGCTCTCGACACTCATGTTGGGAGGAATCCGGGATATTCTGATCATCTCGACGCCGCAGGATAAGCCGCTGTTCCAGCGCCTGCTCGGTGACGGCTCGGAGATTGGCCTCAACTTCTCCTACGCCACGCAGGAGACCCCGCGCGGGCTGGCCGACGCGTTCATCGTTGGCCGCAGCTTCGTCGGCAACGACAGCGTCGCGCTCGTCCTCGGCGACAACATCTTCTATGGCCATGGCCTGCCCGAGATGCTGGCGCGGGCAACGGCGCGACCGAGCGGCGCCACGGTGTTCGGCTATGTCGTCAACACGCCTGAACAGTACGGCGTGATCGAGTTTGACGCGCAGGGCAAGGCGCGCTCGATCGAGGAAAAGCCGCGGGTCCCGAAGTCGAATGTCGCCGTGACCGGACTCTATTTCTACGACAATGACGTGCTCGACATCGCAGCTCAGTTGAAGCCGTCCCCACGGGGTGAGCTCGAGATCACCGATGTCAACCGGGCCTACCTCGATCGCGGAGATCTGTTTGTCGAGGTGCTCGGCCGCGGTTTCGCATGGCTCGACACCGGCACCCACTCGTCATTGGTCGAGGCCAGCCACTTCGTGCAGATTCTCGAGCAGCGCCAGGGCTTGCGCATCGCCTGCCCCGAGGAGATTGCGCTGCGGCGCGGGTTCATCACGCTGGAGGAGTTCAATCGCGCCGCGGAGAAGACCGCCAAAAGCAGCTACGGAGAGTATCTGAAATCCGTCGCCCGTTCCTTCACCAACTAGCCGGCTAACCGTGCGCTTCGACAATCTCACCATTCTCGTAACCGGAGGCGCGGGCTTCATTGGCTCGGCCGTCGTGCGTCACCTCCTCGCAGACACCGGCGCACGGGTCGTGAACGTCGACAAGCTGACTTACGCCGCCAATCTCGACTCCCTGCCCGGCGCCTCCGGCAATCCGCGCTATGCGTTCGAGCAGCACTGCATCTGCCAGGCGGAGGCGCTGCGCCGCATCTTCGAGACCTACCAGCCGAGCGCGGTGATCAATCTGGCCGCCGAGAGCCATGTCGACCGGTCGATCGACGGGCCCGGCGATTTCATCCAGACCAACATCGTCGGCACCTTCACCCTGCTCCAAGAAGCCCTGCGTCACTGGCGCGGCCTCTCACCGGAGGCGAAGGCACGATTTCGCTTTCTCCACGTGTCGACCGACGAGGTGTTCGGATCGCTCGGTGAGTCCGGCCTGTTTTCCGAGACCAGCGCCTATGCGCCGAACTCGCCCTACTCGGCCAGCAAGGCGTCGTCGGATCATCTGGTCCGTGCCTGGCGGGAAACCTACGATCTGCCCACCATCGTCACGAACTGCTCCAACAATTACGGCCCCTATCACTTTCCCGAAAAGCTGATCCCGCACATGATCATCAAGGGGCTCGCCGGCGAACCCCTCCCGGTCTATGGCGACGGCCGCAACATTCGGGACTGGTTGTATGTCGAGGATCACGCCAGGGCGCTCACGCTCGTGCTCGAGCACGGCCGGATCGGCGAGACCTACAATATCGGGGGCCGCAACGAGCGAACCAACCTCGACGTGGTCAATACGATTTGCGAGCTGCTTGACCAGCTTGCGCCCGGTCCGGCTTCCAGGCGGAACCTGATCTCATTCGTGACTGACCGGCCCGGCCATGATCGACGCTATGCGATCGATGCGTCGAAGCTCGAGCGTGAACTTGGCTGGAAGGCCAAGGAAGACTTCGACAGCGGATTGGCCAAGACCGTCCGCTGGTACCTCGAGAACCGCGTCTGGTGGCAGGCGATCCTGGATCGGGGATATCACCAGTCGCGCATCGGGCTGGGATAGCGGTACGTCAACACCGGATCGGGCACGCAAGGTCCGCAGAGCGCGCCCCCGGCGCCCTCTCAGGCGGCAACATCCAGCGCTCCCGGTCGCGGAATTTCAATCCGCATGTTTCGTCCGATTTAATTGTTGCTTCATGGAAACGTCGCGTTGACTGGTTAATGAACAGTTTCTGTTCAATTGACGGAGTTAAATATGTTCCAGAAGACAACGGGTTGGCGCGCCGCGGCGTTTGCCTTGATTTGCGCCGCGACAATGTCGTCGTCCCCCTCGAAGGCCGACGTGCTCTACCAGAGTGCGAGCTATTCGGGCGTCGATACCGGTGAATACATCCTGCACGGCGACGACCTGATCGGCGCGGCCTTTACCCTGAGCAAGGCGACATCGATCACGGCGATCGGCGCGCAGTTCGGTGGCTATCCGTCCGGCAGCATCTTCGGCGCGATCGTTTCGCTGAACCCGCAGACCCTGCTCCCGAGCTTCGCGAAATCCGATCTCGCCAGCAACAGCCTCGCGCATGTCGTGTTCGCGGTGCCGCAGGCCACCGCAATCGATCTGTCGCAGCCGCTGTCCCTCACCCTCGGACCCGGCACCTATGGCGTGGTGTTCGGTTCGGGCCTGTTCGGAGCCACCGGCTATGCCGGATTGGGCGGACAGAACGATCCGGTCGGGTCATCCACCCTGTTCCGATCCTTCTTCTCGGACGGCTGGAGCCATTTCTCCGACAACGGGGTGCGGCTGTTCGTCGAGGGGCAGGTCGCGGCGGTGCCCGAAGCTTCGACGTGGGCCATGCTCATCGCAGGTTTCGCGACGGTCGGGTTCCTCGCCTATCGGCGCCGCAACGACGCCCCGCTCAAGGTCGCTTGATCATGGCGATCGTCGGCACCTGCAGCGACTGCCTGCCGGCGTCGGCCAACCTCGGCGTGACGCTGGCTTTCGCGATGTTCGGCTTGGCCGTCGCCATTTACCGAACCGCCTGAGCGACGACCACATCGCCAATCAGAAGACCGCCCGCCGGGCGGTCTTTTTTATTTCGGCAGAATCCGTGAAACTGAAACCGATCTACCGCCGACCGCGGCAGGCGCGCTCGACGCAAAGCTGGTAGTCGTTGTCGCAATTTTGAATGCAGGCGCCGGATCCATTGCATTTGGTCACGCATGTCGTGCGGTCGGTCGCGCACATCGCGCAATACGACTGCGCGATAACCAGCTTCCCGTTCTCGAGCCGGATGCCGTTTGCGCTGTGGGCAGCCGTCCCGGCGCCGGTGAGCATCAGCAACGCCAGGCAAAGCGCTCCAACAATTCGCATAGCACCCTCAAGCGGGAAACGCCGCGCACGCGCCCGGCAGCCCGTCATCAAACGATATGTGATTGAATCCCGCGCGACAACGCCGCGGCCCGGAACCATCATGACGTCCAAGTGAACCGCAACGCGGTCCAGACCCATCGTCACCAGAAGAACGGCCACCACCGGTAGCGGTAGGCCGGGCTGCCGTAATTGCCGGGCCCGGTATACGGCCCGGAGAAATTGTTATCGCCGTAGACCCATCTCGCGACGGGCCGCCGCACCGCGGGACGATAGCAATGGCCGCTCTCCCTGCACACGACCTTGGCTTCCGTCACCATTGATGCAGCCGGAGCCAGCCGCAACTGGCTCGACGCCGGCAGAGCCTCCGCGCGCGACGTGATCAGGAGGGCCGAAGCGATCGCAATCGCAAATACCGTTCGCATGTCAGTTTCTCCAGCCAGACACGACAGGCGACCAACCCTTGGCCCAACCGGCTGGACGGTCTTCCCGTATGAGGATTAACTTCAGAATCGCAGTTGCTTCGTCAATTGGGGTTAATGTTATTCACCCGTTTGGGGATTGGCTAGTGCCATGTCGGATGAACCCTGGCCCGCAGCAAGCCTCGGGGCCATTGCGAGCCCCCCCGAGGGTCGGCGTGGCGTCACCAGCCGCACCTGACAAGGGCGACGTCTGCCCGGCCGAGGCAGCGACATTTACCACGCAGCGATCCGATCGGGCCGCACGCTTTTCAATCGGTCGCGGGATGCTATGACACGCTTGCGCCAGCCGCTTTAGGCGCCAGCGATCGCCGCAAGTGGAGACATTGTTGTCCTGCAAGGCCGGAAATTCGAGAACGGAAGCCGCGTCACGGGCCCGCTCGCGCGTCCTGCATCGGACGCAGGGCGCGTGCGTTGCCATTGCACTGACGGCGAGTGCGGCTGCCGCGCAGGAGATCGGGCGGCTCTACGCCACACGACCGCCCCCGGGCTCTGCCTTCCTGCGTATCGTCAACGCCGAGCCGACAGCGGCCGCCAAGCTCAATGGGAGCGATCTGCCGATCGACAAGAACGCCGTCGCAAGCCGTTATCGTGTGGTCCGCGCCAACGAGCCGATCAGGCTGACGGTCGACGGCGTGGCCACCGAAGTTGCGGCCAAGCCGCAGGCCGACCAGTTCTACACCATTGCCATCGCGCGTGACGGCAAGACCTGGAGCAGCACTGCGATCGACGAAGGACAGGGCAGCGCCAACGACCTGAAGGCACAGCTACGCTTCTTCAACCTTTCCGGCACGTGCGACGCTTCGCTGCGCATCGCCGATGGGCCTGTCGTTTTCCAGGCCACAGCGTTCGGGCATTTCAATTCGCGCACCATCAACCCGGTCCAGGCCAGGCTCGAGGCGACCTGCAACGGCGCCAGTGCCGCCTTGACGCTTCCTCAACTGCGCTCGGGCGACCATTTCAGCCTGTTCCTCGTGGAAATTGCCGGCAAGCCCGCATTGGTCGGACAATTCGACGAGACCGAGCCGTATCGAGACCAATAGGTCGCAGCGAACATGGTCTTCGTCAGCGACTCCTTCGTTTTCGTCTTCCTGCCACTGTTCCTGATCTGCTACGCGATCGCGCCGCCGTTCCTGCGCAATTTCACGATCCTGTTCTTCAGCCTGGTGTTCTACGGCTGGTGGCGGCTGGATTTTCTGCCCCTGCTGATCATCATCGCGTCCTGGTCGTGGCTCACCGGCTTGTGGATCGCGCGGGCCTTCGGGCCGCAGCGGCGCCTGGCGCTGCTGGTCGCGATTGCGCCGCCGCTGTTCGGCCTGATCTATTTCAAGTACGTCAATCTGTTCGCGGAGAGCGCGATCGAGCTCGGCGCTCCGATCGCGAACTGGTCGCCGATCCCGCTGCCGATCGGCCTGTCATTTTTCGTGTTCGGTGCGATCTCGTACTCCGTCGACGTGTTCAGGAAAACGGTTGCCGCCGAGCCCAATTTGATCAACTACGCGACCTATCAGGGGATGTTCGGCCATCTCGTGGCCGGCCCCATCGTCCGGTACCGATCGGTCGCCGAGCGACTGAAGGCACGCATCTTCGACGTCTCGGAATTCGCCGAAGGCCTGCGGCGCTTCATGCTCGGCTTCGCGCAGAAGGTGCTGATCGCCGATACGCTGGCGCCGCTGGTGGAGGCCGGCTACGCACTGCCATCGCCCTCGACCTTCGACACAATCGTCACGGTCGCAGCCTATACGCTGCATCTCTACTTCGACTTCTCCGGCTACAGCAGCATGGCGATCGGACTGGGCTTGATGGTCGGCCTCAAATTCCCGGAGAATTTCGACAATCCCTATCTGAGCTGTTCGCTCACCGAATTCTGGCGCCGCTGGCACATCAGCCTGTCGAGCTGGTTGCGCGATTATCTCTACATCCCTCTTGGCGGAAACCGCGTCGGCCGCTTCCGCTCCTACCTCAATTTGATCGTGACCATGGCGCTCGGCGGCCTCTGGCACGGCGCAAGCTGGACCTTCATGATCTGGGGCCTGTGGCACGGCATGGGACTCGTGGTCGCGCGGATCTGGGCCGCGGCACAGATGCCGCGTATCCCTCCACTGCTCGGGCACGTCGTCACCTTGATGTTCGTGATGCTTGGCTGGCTGTTGTTTCGCGCCCAGGACTGGCAGACCGCCGCCACGATGTTCGACGGCCTGATCGGGCGCAATGGTGCAACCCTGTCGAACGGCTTCCTGGCCGCGATCAGGCCGATCGAGATCGTCACACTGTTCGCCGGCATCGCGCTCGTCTACCTGCCGTTGCTGAGCAGACTGCTGCCGTCACGGGCGACGCTGATCGAAAAACCACCGTTCCTGCTCGCGGCCTGCCTGTGGTTCTGGTCGCTCTGGGTGATGCAGGGCCGCACCGTCATTCCATTCCTCTATTTCCAGTTCTGACCGATGATGGCCGATCTCGCAAAAATACTGGTCGTGCTGGCAACCATCTTCGCCGGCTTCGGCTCGGTCGTCGTCGGGGGCGGCGACCATCTCCTCACGATCCTGAAGTCGGCAGGGCTCGACGATTATCTGTCGGGCCGGCTTGCCGGAAAGATCGACCGCGCCGTGTTCGACGCGATCCCCAGAAGCGCCCCGCTGGACGCTCTCGCCGCCGGACTTCTCTACCGCGGTCTGCACGATGCGGGATCGCAGGTCTGGGCAGGCTGCGGCGACTGGCTGTTCTCGGCCGAGGAATTGCGCGTCGATCGGCACGATGCCGCCAACATCGATGCCCGCCTCCGGCTGTTGCCGAAACTGGTCCACGCGATCACCAGCCGCGGCATCCTGCTGGTCGTCGTCCCCGTTCCGGACAAGGCCGAGCAGCTCGAAGGCCAGCTGTGTGGCCTGACGGCGACCGCATCGCGCAGGCGCGCAACACGCTGGTCGGAGGCGGCTGCGACACTCGATCTCCTGCAACCCGACCTGCACCAGGGCTGGCCCAAGCCAGGCTATTGGCGGACGGACACGCATTGGGACAATTCCGGCGCCGCGTTCGCCGCGAACGCGGTCGCGGACGTCGTCAACGGCAAGCTTGGACGAGGCTCGGAGCCCATCAAGCTTGTCACCGGCCAGCCACACCAGCGCCCCGGCGACCTTGCCCGGCTTGCGGGCCTTCTGGATGCGCCGCGCTGGCTTGGCCCGGTCGTGGAATATGCGCCCGAGATCAAGCTCGATATCCGCCGTGCCGGCGGCTTGCTCGACGAGGCAAGCGCCCCGTCGGTGCTTCTCGCCGGCTCCTCCTTTTCGCTCAACTCCAGCTTCATCGAATATTTGCAGACGGCGCTGGGGCGGGAGGTCGGCCAGGTCAGTCAGGCCGGTGGCGGATTTGCCGGCGCATTGCTCGATGTGCTGCAACAGAAGCCAGCGATATTGGCGTCCACCAGGGTTGTGATATGGGAGTTGCCGATGCGATCGCTTGTCACCCCTCTCTCAGATGCCGAGCGTCGAATGCTCGAAGCGGACGCGACCTAAGTGCGGTATCCCCTTGCAACGCGCGTTGCCGCAATCGCGGCGCTGATGATCACGGCGACCGTTGGCGCCTCCGCCAGGGATGCGGTCCTGGAAGGCAAGCAAAACTGGCTGTTCGCCGGCTGGGAAAGCCTGACCGAGACCAAGCCCGCATCCGAAAAAGCGGACATCGAACTGATCGCCGAGGCGAGCCGCCTGCTCGCACAAAAGGGCACCAGGCTGATCGTCGCGATCGTTCCGCTGAAGCCGCGCTATTACGAGAGCCTGCTGCCCGACGGGGCGCGGATATCGGACGACATCCGCAAGCGATATGATTCCCAACTGGTCGAACTGAAGACCGCCGGGGTCACGGCGATCGACCTCAGGGACGCGTTGAAGAGCGTGGTCGCGGCCAAGAAGGAGGTGTTCTACCGCGCCGACTTCCACTGGACGACGTTTGCGGCGGAGGCCGCCGCGGACCAGGTCGCGGAATTCATCAAGGCCGCCGGTCCGCTACCCGGAAAGCCTGGCTCGGGCATGCAACTCGGCGAGTGGATCACCGATCGGCATCTCGGGGACCTCGCGGCGAACTTCCTCACCCCCGAGCAGAAGCGTCGCATCGGCCCCGAATCATACGTCATCCGCACGCCCGGAAAGGCGGGCGGCGACTTGCTCGATGCTGCGCCAGCGCCGGTCGCGGTGGTGGGGAACAGCTTCGTGCAGCCCTATTTTGGTTTCCCGCAGCGGCTCTCCAATGCGATCGATCGTCCGGTGGCGCTGAAATGGAATCCGGGCGACGTGGGTCCCTGGATGACGCTGCTTCAGTTTCTGAAATCTCCGGACTTCCAAGGCAATACGATCAAATATCTGGTCTGGCAGTTCAACGAGGCGCAGCTTCAGAACGGTCCGGATACGGCCGGCGAGTGGGCCGCAGCCAGCGTCATGAGCCCCGCGGATTGGCGCTCCCGCCTCTCCGAAGCCCTGCGCAACTGACCGATTTGGTTAATATTCAGCACTGCGCCGGCGCCTCTCAAAATGCGCAGCAAAAACATCACAACCGGCAAAAAAGTGAGGAAATGAAACGACATCGGCCGCGACCAAACGGCCGACTGCGGCAATTGCGGTTTCCCTGAATGGCCGGCTCGGATAGATTTGAGAGCTATTTAACGGGTTCCGCATATCGCTGTTGCATGGGCATCTGGGGGGCAAAGAAATCGGTATGGACCGGCGCAAGGGCGACCCTTGGAGCGCTCTTGCTCGCGGCTGTGCTTTGCCCGGCGGGACATGCGCAGGCTCCGGACAACGGTCCTCCGCTGGAGGGCGAAGCCTACAACGCCGCCGCCGCGGCCTACGGCTCCTTCAGTCAGGGTGACTATCGCGGCTCCGCCGAGCATGCGGCGGTGGCCGTCGGCTTGCGGCCCGATGTGCTGCGACTGAGACTGCTGCTGATCGACGCCCTGGTTGCCGCCGGCGACCTGGCCAAGGCCGACCAGGCCACCACCAAGGCCATGACGGACTTCGCCGGCAACCAGGAATTGGAGGCGCGCCAGGCCAACATCCGCCAGCGCCTGGCCCAGGCACCGGCCGGCGAAGGCTACAAGGCGTTGGAGCGCGGTGATGCCAAGGCCGCAGTCCGCTCGGCCCGCAAGGCGGTCGAGTACGCCCCCGACCAGATGTCGTATCGGCTGCTGCTGCTGAGCGCCCAAATCGCCGACAATAACCTGCAAGACGCGATCGCGACCGCGACCGACGCCAACAAGCTCGACCCGGGCAACTACGTGCCGCTGGTCTGGCGCGGCTATCTGAACCAGAAGCTCGGCAACCGGGCCCAGGCGATCGCCGATTTCAACGCCGCCCTTGCCGTCCCCGGCCTCACCGATATCGAACGGAAGAATGTCCGCCTGATCGCTGCCGACGCGGCGCTGGCGTCTGGCGACTCTCGCGCGGCGAAAGACCTGCTGTCGGATTATTCGAAGACCGATCCGGCCGTCGTCAACCGCGCGGCCGACGCGGACGCTGTGGCCGACAAGAAGGCGACCTTGAAGGGCGACGGCAAGGCGATGCCGATGCCGGTGCAAAGCTGCCGCGACACGCCCTATGGCTCGGTTTGCAGCCTCGAAGCCCCCTTGGTCCAGAACATCGCAATCCCGATCGACAAGGCCGCCGAGGGCTTCGAAGCCGCCGGCAAGGCCTATGAAGCCAGCCGGGCCAAGAATTATTCGCTCGCCGTCGAGGAAGCCCGCAAGGCGGTGGACGACAGCCCGAGCCTGGTGGCGAACCGCCTCTTGCTCATCAACGTGCTGCTGAGCGCCGGCCGGCCCGTGGAGGCGGAAGCAGAGGCCAGCAAGGCGATCGCGCAAGGCCTGGGGAATGCCGAGATCTTCGCGCAGCGCGGCAACGCCCGCAACCTGCAACACAATGCGCGCGGCGCGATGGCCGACTGGGAGACCGCGCTGCATCGCGGCCTTTCCCCGGAGCAGGCCCGCACCGTCCGTCTCTCGCTTGCCGACGCCGCGCTGGCGGCAAAGGATCCCAGCCGTGCGCTGCGCGCGCTGCAAGGCCTGCCGCAGAGCTACGATCGTGCGATCCGCCGGGCCTATGCGTTGCAGGCACTGGGGCGGAAGGAAGAATCCATCGCCCAGTTCAAGGCCGCCGAGCAGATGGCCCCCAATCCGGCCAAGCGCGACGAGGCGCTGCGGGCGCAGATCAACACCCTGCTCGAGCTCCAGCGCAAGGCGGAAGCCCGCGCGATGTTTGACCAGGCGATCGCGCAGGGCCGCCTGCGCACGGTCCGGGACGCCGATCTGGCCTATCTTGCGGTTGCCGTCGGCAATGATCAGGTCGCCCTTGCCCTGTTCGATCGCGCCCATGCGACGGGGCAACTGCCGCCGCGCGCGACCATCGATGCCGGCTACACTGCGATGCGCCAGTTCCAGAATCCGAAAGCCATCGCCTATTTGAAGGAAGGCATCGACGCCAAGGCCGACGGCCGCCTCGCGATCGACGATCAAAAGCTGTTCGAGACCCGCCGGACGGTCGCCGACCTGTCGCGCGAATGGGGCGTCAATGCATCGATATCCTACGGCAAGGTCGGATCGGCGCCGAACCCGTTCCTGATTTCCACGGTTCCGAGCAGCTCCTATACCGGCCAGCTGGGCTCGGAATTCTATTATCGGCCGGCTGAGATCGGCAATCGTAACGGCGCGCTGTTCGAAGTGTTCATGCGGCTGTTCGATACGCTCTACGATCAATCCGGCGGACCGACGGGATCGCAGACCTTGCAGGGCATGGTCGGTGCGCGCTGGAAGCCGCTCACCGACCAAAATCTCGTTCTCGAGATCGACAAGCTGTTCCAGCTCGGTGGCGCGGCGCGCGACGATACCTTGCTGCGAGCGGCCTATTCCTACTCGGTGGGCACCGATCTGCGCGCGATCGATACGCACTGGCCGACCTGGTACGTCTACGCTGAAGTCGATCGCTTTCTCGAGAAGGCCCAGCTCATCGGCCTGATGGAAGGCCGCTTCGGCCACAGCTTCCGCCTCGATCCGATCAGCAGCAATCTGGTGTTCTTCCCGCATGCCGTCATCGCAGCAAGCTATGACGACTCATATGCCAAGCCCGAGGCCTACTCGATCGGGGCTTGTCATTCGGCCTGCAATA